>JAIVWA010000088.1:0-1647 GCA_049190255.1 Gammaproteobacteria bacterium
ATTATAATAGAATCCATTCCTTAGAGCTTCCCAGCATCCAGCCTCCAAGCCTGCTTGCCTATTCCTCCTCCATACCCAGTTCGATGAGTTTGTCGAGAAGCCTGGTGAAATTCAATCCGGCAGCGGCAGCCGCCTGGGGTAATAGACTGGTGGCGGTCATTCCGGGAATCGTGTTGGTTTCAAGGACATAAATTTGTCGGTCTTGAAGTATCATGTCGGTCCGGCTGTAACCCCTGCAAAATAAAGCCTGGTGGGCAATTTTGGCATAGGCCTGTGCCTTTTGCGTTAATTCGTCATCGATGCGGGCCGGACATATTTCCTGGGTGATGCCGGCGGTATATTTGGCTTCATAATCAAAAAATTCATGATCCTTGTCAGGTATGATTTCGATAATCGGAAACGCTTCCAATTCCCTGTTTCCGATGACGCTCCCGGTAAGCTCTATGCCGTCAATGTAGGCTTCGACCATAACCGTGCTGTCAAAGGTGAAGGCTTTTTCGACGGCGTTTTGCAGATCGGCGGCGGATTTTACGATTGACATCCCGACGCTTGACCCGCCGACCACCGGTTTGACCACCAGGGGCAACCCGAGTTGTTTTGCACAGGCATCTGCATCCAGGGGGTCATTTCGATTATAGATAACATAGGGCGGGGCGGGAATAGCGGCCTTTTCGTAGATCTGTTTGGTGGCGGCTTTGTTCATGGCCAGCGCACTTCCAAGAACTCCCGAACCCTGATAGGGAATGTGGAGCAGATCAAGCAGACCCTGCACCGTGCCATCTTCTCCATAGGGCCCGTGCAAGATGATCAAAGCGATGTCGATCCGGGCCGCATCTTCGATCAAGCGGGCCAGATCGATTTTGGGATCATAGCGCTGAATAGTGTATTTTTCTTTATCTAACGCCTCATAGACTTGATCTCCGCTGTGAAGCGATACTTCACGTTCGGAAGATATGCCACCGGATAGAAGAGCGACTCTGAGTTTTCCCATGAGATTAATTCCTTAACAGTGATGGTCTCGTAAAAAGTCAGAAAAGCAAACTTTTTACGAGCGTGTTTTGTATTTGGTATTTAGTGTTTAGTATTCTAACATGCCGATATTGTGTCATATATTTCATACCAAAAACGAAACACCAAACACTTGATGAATTCGACTTTTTACGAATTCATCAACTTTCTTTTGCAGACTCAAGTCGCTCTACCAGCTTGTGCGAATATTGCTGGGGCATTTCAAGCTCGATAGAAGTATCTCTAGCCGCATTAAGCTTCATGATAAGATAATTTAATTTTTTTAAGGTATGATGTTTTTGGGCGGTATCCTTCATGCCGCTCAAAAGATCTTCCGTACGCTGGATCTCTTTTTTCAACTCGATTTCGGGCGGCAGGCAGTTGGCGTTTTTCAAAATCTTATGGGCCAGCCGCAGATCTTCAGCAATATGGCTGTCGTCTTTTAGATTCAGCGGTTTGCCGGATCCTTCAAGGTTATCAAATTCCCCCTTCTTCTGGGCCCTGCGAATGCGCTCTTCTATTATTTTGGAAAATCCTGTAAACATTTTTTCGAGCTCGGGTTTGGGCCTTAAAAATGAATTTTGTGCCTTTTGTGGCAACATATATTTTAATGTAAATATGAAGCTGCTCGAAAAAATA
>JAIVWA010000088.1:1654-10037 GCA_049190255.1 Gammaproteobacteria bacterium
TCAGATTTGTTGGGTTTCGCCCTTTGAGATCATGTCTCGCCAGATGCTTGATTTTCGTAGGTTGGGTAGAGGTACGAAACCCAACATTATCGATGGGGCTCTACCCAACCTACCAAAAACCGGACTTTCCGTTCAGGCACTAATTAATTAATAAAATAAAATATACCATACTTGGTGACCTTTTTAAAATATAAAATTTTAGGCTGGGTTTCAGTATTCGCTCTTTTGTGCTTTTCCAAACTTATAATTGACCCCTAGGGCTATAATTTGATAAGGAGATGGACCATCAGCAATTGACGATTGACGAATTTAGATTGAATATTGAAAAAGGAATATCTGTATGAAGAAAATTGCCTTTGCCGGAACCGATGGAAGAACATTGTTGGCTGCTTTGGTGACTGCTACTGCAAAAAGCGACACCTATGACGAAATGTTTAGAGGCATTGTTATTCGGGGAACCCCATCGATGCCCGAATTTTGCGAAATTATGAATTGGCCGGTGGAGTTTGTCGCCACCGCCAGTAACTCCGTCGAAGATTACCTGAATGCAATCCTGACGGCCTTAAAGGAAGAAAAAATAGATTATGTGATACCCATGCCGGAAGCACTGTTGTTTGAAGGTCTGGTGGATGCCGTCGAGCAGGCCGGATTTGGTGATCAGATCCTGGGATTGAGCAGGGAAGGTGCGTTCATTGAAGGTGATAAATTAGAATGCAAAAAGCTATGTCGTGAGGCGGGTATACCCGTGGCGGCTTCCTGGAATGAGGTGGATGCCAAAGACTATCAAGGCATATTGTCGACCTGCTTGAGCTATATCCATGAAAATGGGGGCGCGGTATTGAAATATCCTTACAGCGCAGGCGGCAAAGGTGCTCGAATCATCTTGAATTCCTGGGAAATCAGGGAAGTATACGATGACCTGATTAAAGACTACAAAGACAGCTATAAAAAAATGTATGGCGGCCAAGGAGCCTGGCCCCTTTTAATAGAGTCTTTGATGTCGGGCGTGGAAATAAGCTTTACGATTCTGGTTGATAAAAACGGCAACTTTCAAATATTGCCGACGGCCATGGATTATCCGGAACGGTTTGAGGGCCCTCCAGGCAAGAACAATCCGATTACCGGAGGAATGGGGGCTGTTTCTCCCCATCCCCTGGAAACGCCGGAATTGATTGAAATGGCAGGCAATGTGATTGCCAGACCTTTAATTCAGGCGATGAGGGAAAGAAAAATTTTACGGCCCTGTGTTTTATATCCGGGCTGTTTTGTGTCGTTGGACAACAACATGCGTCCAACAACGATACGGGTGTCTGAAATAAACATACGGCCGGGTGAACCCGAAGCCCAGCCGGTATTTCGGCGCTTGAGAAACCTGGGTGTCCTTATCAAAGCGGCCCTGGAGGGAAATTTGAATGAAGTGCAGCCGGAGGTAAGAACGGACCAGTTGGCCATTTGTTCGGCTCTGGTAACCGGGCCCGGCGGACCGGACGGTCAAAAGGGATACCCCTGGTCGTGCACCAGGAGCGAGCCCGTAGAAATCGATTATAAATATATGAAGCGCAAAGGCATTCAGGTGATTCCCTCAGCCATGATGTGCGCACCGGGGGACAATAGCTTTAAATCCGACGGGACCCGTGTGGCTTTTTTAAATACCAACCTGACAGTCAAACCCGAAGAAAATCGCGGGGAGGCCGCCGATCGTTCCAGGAAGAAGTTGTTGTCGGCCTTTGATAACGGAAAGATCAGAGTAATTCCACGGGAAGACGCCAACGGCAATCGATTGGATCTAAGACGCGATATTGGATTCCATTATTTGGAGGCGGAGAGAATATTCCCGAAGGACTAAACGTACGTAGACTTACAACACCCACCCACGGCATCATAAAGGAGTCGATACTTGTTAGAATCTTGAAGGGCAATCCAGCAGCCAGTAACCAGCTCCCAGAGACCGGAAAGTGGTGGCGATGCAGGGATTTGAACCCCGGACACTACGGATATGAGCCGTATGCTCTAACCGACTGAGCTACATCGCCACAAACTTCACAGGGCTATTGTTGGTTTTGGTAAACTGATTTCTTACCAATTAAGAATTGCTTAGTCAAGCTGAAAATCAGCTTCCTACCATCTCGCAGAATCTTTATTCACAAAAAATAAACCCCGCTGAAACCGAAAAGCATTTCGCGGGGTAAAGTAAGTGATCTCCCTCTATGCTGCTGACACTTCGTATGAGACTCGGCCAGTCGATGTCTCCATTCGATCAAACCGGCTGATTCGGCGGGCAGCGGCTGGGCTGATCCGCCTCCGGCGGAACACCTGAAACCTTAAGCAGATGTTTGTGGTACCGCTGGTTTGTTCTTACCAACGGGTTGTCAGCTAAACCGCCCTATGTTTCTATATAGAGGAGCTGGCCACTTCCACCGTGTATTCGTCGAGATTATTTGGCAACTTATCAAATACGATCATAAACGGGATAATTTTTCCCGTTTTAATTTTTAAATTCGATTTTTTATCTCCGGATTTGTTTTTCATTCGCTTTTTGATGGTGGCGATGTCCAACTTGGTGAGCTCCGATTCGGGAATTACATTGCCACAATAAACGGTTGTCGATTTGGCTAATTTTTGTCCTTTTTTGTAAAGCTTGCCGGTTACTTTGACATAGCTGCGCGGGTGATCATAATCATTTTTGATTTTGCCGCGGATGACAAAAAGCCGTCCAACTTTGGAATTGTTAACAAATTTAGCACTGATTGTCCGGCCCAAGGGTGTGATTTTAAGGTTGCCGACGATATCTTGGGCTTGAGGGTTGAGCCAATCGCTCACGTAAGGAATCTTAATGTCTAAATCACTGAGATAAGGAATCTTGATGTCGCTAATATAGGGGATTTTTATTCCCAGGCTCTTGGGGATAATTAAAACGCCAATGGCCAGTACGAGGAGCACTAATACGGCAAAAACGGGCTTTTTCGACCGTGATTTTGCGGGTTTGGCTTTTACTGGTGGTCCCGGCACTTCGTCGTCGGAGTCCGGCAAAATATCCGCCTGACCGTACCCATCTGTCTCATCCGAAAAAGCATCCGTTGCAAATTCATCTGTCCCGACATCGACCGGCTGGGAGTCATCCTTGATCCCGGTGGCACTCAGAAAATCCACATCATCTGAATCCAGCAGATTCGAATCCAGCTGGTCATCGGTAGATTCATCGCTATCAAAAATGTCCTCTTTTTCCTGGAGTTCACTCTCGATATCAAAATCAAGATCGGCTTCGGTACCTTTGGCTGCATCATCAAGAGCCGCCTCCATCGTTAGTGATAAATCCTCCTCTTCGCCCTCCATATCAGGCATCATATCGTCGCTTTGTTCCAACATTTGTTCAATATCTAATAGGTCATTATCTTGCGCGGGTTCGCCGACATCAGCCGCTGCCAAGGCATCGGCACCGCCGGCAGGCGGGTCATCAATGTCGAATTGAAGATCCAACTCATCGACGTCAGCTTCAGCTTTCTGACCGGAATCCGCAGTTTGAGCAACTTCGTCAATTTCTAAGTCAAAATCCAGTTCGAGATCCTCTGCCGCATCTTGGCCGGCAGGCTGGTCCCCGGGCGCTTCATCCGAACCTATGATTTCTTCCAGATCGGATAGATCCAATTCATCGGCGGCGGTCTCCTCACCGCCGGCGATGGCTTCTGCCTCCTCCTCTAGATCCAGATCAAGGTTAAGATCATCTGATCCGGCAGCGGCGGCATCATCAGAAGCCGAGGCATCTTCTATCTCAAGCCCTAAATTCGACAAGTCCAACTCATCGGCCTCTTCGATTTCCGCCCCGGCATCGGCAATCTCTGCCTCACCGGGTGCTTCCTCTTCCAGATCAAGATCGAGATCATCGGAAGCGGCAGTCGCTGTATCGTCCGATGCGGAGGCGGCGTCCAATTCAAGCTCTAAATCCGATAAATCCAGCTCATCGGCCTCTTCGATTTCCGCTCCGGCTTCGGCAATCTCTGCCCCACCGGGTGCTTCCTCTTCCAGATCAAGATCGAGATCATCGGAAGCGGCAGTCATTGTATCGTCCGATGCGGAGGCCTCCTCCAATTCAATCTCTAAGTCCGATAAATCCAGCTCATCGGCCTCTTCGATTTCTAAGCCGGCTTCGGCAATTTCTTCATCCACCGGGGCGTCGTCATCCAGACCGAGATCCAGACCGAGATCCAGATCTTCTGAATCTGTCGCGGCTTCGGTTTCCAATTCGGCCTCATCCGTATCATCAAGATCCAGATCGGATAGATCAAGTTCCTCATCGCCCTTCAGCTCAAGATCGTCACCCTCGGGCGCTTCGTCGTCATCCGTCTCTGCTTCCGAATCGAGGTTGAGATCTTCAAGCCCCGCCTCAGTATCATCCATTAGCAGCGAGTCGTCCTCCAATCCGGCCAGATCTTCAAGCTCTTCATCCATATCATCCATCGTCAACGAGTCATCGTCCAATCCGGCCAAATCTTCAAAATCATCTAAATCCGGCAGTTCATCACCGGCATCTGCCTCGTCGGACATATCCGGGTTGGAGCCATCGTCTTCACCTAAGTTAAGGTCGAGTTCGAGTTCACCGTCGGTAGCATCTGCCAGGCCTTCGGATTCCAGTCCGGCATCTTGACCCAGTGCGTCATCGAAATCATCCAGATCAAGTTCAAGCTCATCCAACAAGCCTTCGGATTCAAAAGATCCGTCATCTTCTTTTAAATCCGCCAATGGAGCGTCGAGACCTTCCAGGCTCAAATCTTCACCTTCATCGGTTTCAAGCGGCTGCGGATAGGCCGTAAATACGCTGTCGCATTTTGAACACCTAACCTTGGAACCGGTGTCTTTAATCAGACTGTCGTCGACACTGAAGCTTGAATCACACTCGTTGCAGGAAATAATCATGTGTTACCCCATTTACTCATACCCTAATTGAGCGGAAACGCTCAATTAGGCGTTAATTGTTATTTGTTATTTGTTAATGGTTATTAAAATTCGATGAAAACCTGGATTTATAATTCTTCGATGGGTGAGAAATAAAAATAGATTTCATTCCTTTGACACGATTAACGAATAACGATTAACTGATAACTCCCAATTGGGACAGTTTCTATGTTACTTCGAATGAGCCATCTTGTCAATAATTTTGCTTCCTTACAGACCGGTGGCCGCCAAATCTTCAACTATTTTTTTTTGCTCTTTTGTGAGATTTTGGGGGATTTTGACTTGAATGCGGACGTAAAGATCACCTTTTTTGCCGTCCTTCATGAGCGGCAGACCATGACCGGATAATCGCATCTTGGTCCCATGTTTGGTGCCGGGTGGAATTTTAAGGCTTAGCTGCTTGCCGTCAATGGTAGGTACCGATACGGTGACACCCAAAATCGCTTCACTGAGTTTCAAGGTCTGAATCAGGTAAAGATCATATTGTTGGGCACTGAAGGTCGGGTCATCGAGTACTTTCGACTTAATATAAAGATCGCCGGGAAGACCCCCATAGGGACTCGGATTTCCCTTGCCTGCCAGGCGCACCTGTTTGCCGGTTATCAGTCCTTTGGGGATTTTTACTGTCAGATTTTCACCACGGCCCTGATGTTGAAACGATACAGTTTTGGAGGCACCGGTGGCAACCTCGCGCAATGTCAAAGGCAGCTCGTAAATCAGATCCGAACCCTTTACACGGGCCTGCTGTTGTCCGCCTCCGAAATTAAATCGTCTTCCGCCACCCCTGGCACCGGAAAAATCAGCGCCGCCGAATCCGAATTCCCTGAAGATATCACCGAAATCAAACCCCCGAAAAATATCTTCCTGGGAAAAACGCTGACGAAAGCCTTCTGAGCCAAATGTATCGTATTCTTTGCGCTTATCTTTATCGCTCAAAACAGCATAGGCTTCACTTATTTTTTTAAATTTTTCTTCAGCGCTTTTGTCTCCTTTGGTGTGGTCGGGGTGGTACTTCATTGCCAGCTTGCGGTAGGCTTTTTTGATCGCTGCGTCACTGGCTTGTTTTTTCACACCAAGAATACTGTAATAGTCTTCGGACATACTAAATGAACCTCATTTATCTCATTTTAATTTGCAGTCTGTGGGTTCGCATTCTACCATGTAATGGATACAATTAAAATTCGAAGCACGAAATTCGAAATACGAAACAATATCGAAATTCAAATATTCCAATGTTCTAAACCCACGGACTTATCTATCCTGAATTATTGCTATCTAAGATAAGCTGTGTGTCATTAGGAGTCAAGGATAGCTAAATTTTAGACTAATTTTTCACAAAATCGAAAATAGGCATTCCTGTTTCGAGTTTTGGTCATTCGATATTCGGATTTGTTTCGGATTTCGAGGTTCGGATTTCGAATTTATCTTAACAAGGTTGGATAGGTGTATCTTTCAACATTTTTCAATTCTTGATCTATTCTACCGTCCTTTCCACAGCCTTGAGCGCTACCATGAGGACCGAAATCGCCGCCGGGGTGATACCTTCGATGCGTGAAACCTGTCCAAGAGTCGTTGGTTTTATACTCGTCAGTTTTTCTTTTAATTCGTTGGATAATCCGTGAACCGCTGAGAATTCAAAATTCGGCGGTATTTTTGCTCTTTCCATATTCTTAAAGCGCTCAATTTCCCGGAGCTGTTTTTGAATATACCCTTCGTATTTTATTTCTATCTCCACTTGCTTGGCGATGGGTCGGGAGATGCTGTCCGGGCTTTTAGCCAGGGTTTCCACCATGGCGTAGTCCAGTTCAGCCCTTTTCAACAACTGCTCCAGGTGAAGGCCGTGATGAATCGGTTTAGTTTCCCGTTGTTGAAGGTATTCATTGACGGCGGCCGTCGGTTTGATGACAACCTGTTTGAGCCGTTTAATTTCCTTTTTAATTTGTTCTTTGCGCGCCTGCAGTTCTTTGAGGGTATTGTCCTCTATCAGACCCAGTTCATGCCCTATTTCCATCAAACGCAAATCAGCGTTATCTTCTCGCAGCATGAGTCGATATTCCGCCCGACTGGTAAACATCCGGTAGGGTTCAAGGGTGCCCCGGGTGACAAGATCGTCAACCATCACGCCCATATAAGCCTGGGATCGATCCAGGATAAATTCCGGTCTCCCCTGCACTTTGCAGGCGGCATTAATGCCGGCCCAGAGCCCCTGAGCGGCCGCTTCTTCATATCCTGAGGTCCCATTGATTTGTCCGGCCAGAAAAAGTCCCGGCACCAGTTTGGTTTCCAGGGTGGGTTTAAGCTCGATGGGGTTAATATAGTCATATTCGATGGCATAGGCCGGCCGCATGATTTCAGCAAATTCCAGACCTTCCACCGACCGGACCAGTTCTATCTGGGTTTCCAGCGGAAGACTGTTGCCCAGGCCGCTGGCATAGATTTCTTCGGTATCCAAGCCTTCGGGTTGAAGGATGATCTGGTGCCGATCCCGGTCCGGAAATTTAACAATCTTATCTTCAAACGATGGACAGTAGCGTGCCGATGTTCCTGTTATGATACCCCCGTAAAGGGCGGAGTGTTCCAGATTTCGGCGCACGATGTCATGACTTCTCTGACAGGTGTGCCCGAGGTAGCTGGGCAATTGCGGCAGGGCTATCTTTTCAGTGAAACTAGAAAACGGGGTGGGTTCCGGGTCGCCATTCTGTATACTGAATTTGCTGAAATCAATACTCGATTTCCTGAGCCGTGGCGGGGTGCCGGTTTTAAATCGACCGAGCCGGAAGCCCAGATCCTTGAGGTTGGCGGCCAGGCCATAGGATGCGAATTCACCGGCTCGGCCGGCTTTAATGGAATTAAATCCGATATGGATCAGACCGCTCAAAAAAGTGCCGGTGGCCAAAATGACGATGGGGGCCTGGTAGCCGAAGCCGGTATTATCTTCAACCCCGACGACGCGGTTATCCTCTACGACCAGTCGCTGCACCTTTGTCTGTTTAAGGTCCAGATTCGGCTGCGCTTCAATCACGGCCTTCATCGCTATATGGTAGCGAATTTTGTCATTTTGGGTACGGGACGACTGAACGGCAGGTCCCTTTTTGGTGTTCAGAGTACGATACTGGATGGCGGTCTTGTCGGTGGTTTTGGCCATCTCCCCACCCAGAGCGTCGATTTCCTTTACCAGCTGTCCCTTGGCCATTCCTCCGATTGAAGGACTGCAGGGCATAGCCGCCAGTTTATCGAGATCAATGGCCATCAAAACGACGCGGCATCCCATCCGGGCCGCCGCCAGCGCTGCTTCACACCCGGCATGTCCGGCGCCCACTACGATGATATCGTATTTTTTGGAATAGAAAGACATAAAGTAATGTCAGGAGTTCACTATCCTGGTTATTTAAATAATTAATGAATTAAAAAAACAAATTATGCGTTGGACCGT
>JAIVWA010000088.1:10047-11426 GCA_049190255.1 Gammaproteobacteria bacterium
TACGATGATATCGTATTTTTTGGAATAGAAAGACATAAAGATTGGTCTGTTGTGATTGGTCCGTTGTCAGTAGACGCTTATTCTGGTATTAATATTTAGAGGTTTCAGGTGTCAGGTGTCAGGTTTCAGACGACAGAGGGCAGAAGACAGATGACAGAAGATCTCCCGATGTCGCGGATTTGGGATTTCGAATTAGTCTGAATTTCACCACGCAACCCGTAACATTGAGCGTTGACCACCAGCCAGAGACCAGAAGCCTGACACCTGAAACCTGAAACCTCACATACGACACCTGAAACTAAAAATTAGCGCCATTAAATTATCACCCCGCTTCAACATTAGGCTCATGCTGATAGAAGGAGCTTTGATTATACTGCCGCCATATATCATGGTCAAGCTCTGGTAAGCAATGATGGACAAAAGATATAACGATTTAAATACTTATTTGCGATCACTTTTTGGATGCCGGGTTCAGAAAATAACGGTTGATGCCGGGCTTTCCTGTCCCAACCGGGACGGCAGGGTTGCCACCGGAGGGTGTATCTTCTGCAATGCCCGCGGATCAGGAACCGGCGCCCACTCCAGAGGGCTGACAATAACCGATCAGCTTTTGCAGGGCAAGAAATCCCTGGCCAGGCGGTACAAGGCCAAAAAGTTTCTGGCCTATTTCCAGTCGTTTTCCAACACCTACGCACCCATCGATAAGCTCCAAAAACTATATGATGAAGCCCTGGCCGTGGAAGATGTAGTGGGCCTTTCCATTGGAACGCGTCCGGATTGTGTCGACGGGCCCGTCCTGGAACTTTTACAGGACTATGCCAGGCATCACCTGATCTGGATCGAATACGGGTTGCAGTCTGCCAGTGATAAAACCCTTGAATTAATCAACCGGGGTCACGATGTCCAATGTTTCGCGGATGCCGTCAGAGCCACCTTAAACAGGGGTATCAAGATCTGTGCCCACGTGGTCATCGGGCTTCCCGGCGAAACCCGAAGTGACATCCTCCATACAGCCCGAACCATCTCCGATCTGGGAATTGACGGTCTGAAGCTTCATTTGCTCTATGTCGTCAAAGGAACACCTCTGGAGGCTCTTTACCGGCAGGGAAGCTACAGATGTCTGGAACAGCAGGAGTATATCGATTTCGTCTGTGATTTCCTTGAGCGTATACCACCGGAAATAGTGATTCAGCGCCTGACCGGAGATCCCCATCCTGAAGAGCTTGTGGCACCGCAATGGTCGCGGAAAAAAACCGAAACCCTCCGAGGAATCAACGAAACATTAGAAAAGAGGAATTCCCAGCAAGGTTCGAAGGCCAGATGACAGAGATCAGATGACAGAAAACAGATGACAGATGACAGAGGACAGAAGACAGAGG
>JAIVWA010000089.1:0-11380 GCA_049190255.1 Gammaproteobacteria bacterium
AGGATCTGCACTGGATTGATAAAAGCTCTGAGGACAGCTTTAAATATCTGCTGGAAAATATATTTGGCTCAAAAGTATTTTTAATATTTACCTACCGGCCCGAATTTGTTCCTGCCTGGGGCAGTAAATCCTATCCAAGCCGGATTAATTTAAACCGGCTTTCCAATCGTGAGACCCTAATGATGGTGTCTCATCTGCTGGGCACGGAGAAACTTGACGAGAATCTTACAAACCTTATTTTGGAAAAAACCGAAGGGATCCCATTCTTTAGCGAGGAGTTTGTCCGGTCCCTGATAGATCTCCAGATAGCTATCAGAAAGAACGCGGTTTATTGCCTGGCAAAAGATTTTCAGGATATGACGATCCCCTCAACGATTCAGGATATCATCATGGCCCGGGTGGATACCTTACCGAAGGGGGCCAAAGATTTGCTTCAGACCGGGGCTGTTATCGAAAGAGAATTCAGCTACAGGTTATTAAAGCGGGTAACCGGCATTCAAGAACAGGTATTGCTCTCTCTGCTGTCCGTTTTAAAAGATTCAGAATTGCTTTATGAGAGAGGGATATTTCCTGAAACGGTATACATATTCAAGCATGCCTTGACCCGTGAGGTCGTCTACGAATCGATACTCACCAGCCGAAAAAAGATCTATCACGAAAAGATCGGCAATGCGGTCGAGGAAATCTACCAAGATGATATTGAAAAGCATTATGGGGTCCTGGCCGGGCACTATATCGCCAGCGAAAAATATGAAAAGGGGGCCTGGTATTCAAGATTGGCTGAAAGGCATGCTGAAAAAGCAGCTTCACTGGCTGACGCTATTGGGTACGCCCGCAAAAGAATTGACTGTCTTGAAAAATTGCCCCCAACCGATGTCGTGCAAAAAGATCTCATCGATGCCAGGACGGTATTGGGGTTGTATTCCATCCAGAGTGGTTTTCATGCGGATGCCAATAAGGCCGTGGCGCCTGTTGTGGAACTGGCCGAATCGCTGGCGTATAAGCGCCGGCTTTCTCAAATATACACCATCATCGGGACCTATAATTATCTGGTCGAAGAGGATTTCCCCAAGGCCTTTAAAAATCTGGAAGAGGCTTTAAACATCTCCCGGGAGTTGGATGATATGGTGTCGACCCTTTTTTCCAATTTCTGGTCGGCCATCGTTCGCTCGGTCAATTGCGAATTTGAAAAAGCGGGCACTCAGATCGCCAGGGCCCTGGAAATTAATCAGGCAGCCAACAGCCACTGGGGAGTTTCAATTATTAAGAGCAACCTGAGCTTTTTTATCTATTTTTTTAAAGGTCGCATCGATAAAAGCTATCAAGTCAGCCGCGAGGCCCTGCAGGGCGCCAATGAAAGCGGTGATATTTTTTCAAAAGCGATGGCCTCAGTCTGCCATGGTATTTCCTGCTATGGTCGCGGATTTTTTGATAAGGCCATTTTGCATCTGACTGAAGGATGCAAATTTTGCTATAAAATTAAACTGGTTATCTTTCACGGACTGGCCCATTTTTTTCTGGGGGAGGCCTATTTTGAAATTGGGAAATTTAAAAATTCGGAAGCTAATTATAATAAGGCCATTGAAATTTTTGAACAAAATCGCATCATTCCATCCTGGAAAAATGTTTCCAAATCAGCCATTGCGAAGATGAAGGTTATCAATAACGAACCGGACTTTGATTTAAATACTGTGGTCGGCTATGTGGATGTAAACAAGGCCAAAATTTGGGATGGTTGGATTCGCAGAAACATCGCTGACATTCTTTTAAATATTGATGATCAGCATCTGGACGAGGCGGAAGGCTGGATCAACAAAGCCATTGAAGCGGACCGCAACAACGGCACGCTGCTGAATCTGGGGAGAACCTACGCACTTTACGCTGAGCTTTACGAGCGCAAAGGAGAACAAAATAATGCTATGACCGCCTTAAACAAAGCCATTGAGGTGTTCAAAGACTGCGGTTCCGACGGTTTTTTAAAAAGGGCTGAAGAAAGCCTGGCTTCAATTGGCTGATATACTAATATGGCAATAATTATTTTGACATGGTTTGCTATGATTTAAATAATGTCTTCACCGCAGAGCTCGCCGAGAACGCAGAGAATAAGCATATCTTTATAGTGCTCTTGCAGATTTTGTCTCTGCGTGCTCTGCGATCTCGAGCGTAGCGGGCGGTGAACTCGTATCGGGCTGTTTGTACAACGTTTTTCGTTTTGAAAGGTTAATCGGCAGGGTAAACCAGGTCGCCGCTTTTGACTTCCATAATCGTTTGGCAATGGATTTATAGGAATGAAATTCGCGGTGAAACCATTGGTTGCCGTTCTCCAATTCTTCGGCCGTCATATGCCGGGGATGAAAAACGGCATGGTTGCCATTATATTTGGACCAATCGGTGTGGATAATTCTATCCTCTTTGACCAGTCGGTCGTAAAGGGGCATATTCGGATAGGGCACCAGGATTTTGGGGCCGAGATTATCGATACCCAGTTCAATGGCTTTTTCCAGCGTTATTTCAAAAATGTCCTTGCTGTCATCATCAAAACCGAACATCATGCCGGCGTAAACAGAAATCCCGTGATCGTGAAGCAGTTTAATGCCTTCCTTATATTTTTCAACCACGTTGTGTTTCTTGTTGCTGTTTTTCAAGCTAAGCGAATTAAAGGACTCAAGGCCGAAAAAAAGACCGACACAGCCGCTTTTGGCCGCTGCCCGCACCAGCTCTTTATCCTCTGTGATCGTAAAGGTTAACTGGGCGACCCATTTCTTTTTCAGGGGTGTCATTTCC
Organism: Gammaproteobacteria bacterium; assembly: GCA_049190255.1. Classification (GTDB taxonomy): domain Bacteria; phylum Desulfobacterota; class Desulfobacteria; order Desulfobacterales; family JAFDCJ01; genus JAFDCJ01. The sequence continues at coordinate 2,785 of JAIVWA010000089.1, forward strand.
TCGAACAGCTTTCGGGCCCAGACAGGATTGCCGACCAAATTATCATCCCAGAAAAGAAGCAGGCGGCGATGAAACGGCCCGCCTTCAATTTGCTCAATTTCCGCAACCACTTTTTTTACCGGAGGCGTTAAAAATTTAGGATAGATGGTATGGGTGGTGCAGTAGGTGCAGCTATAGGGACATCCCCGGGTGGCCTGAAAGGTATTTAAAATGCTGTAGCCTTTGGGGTTGAGCAGATCCCTGCGGGCGAAGGGAATACTCGCCATGTCAACATCTTGGTTGGTTTTGTAAAACTTTTTAAGGCGTCCTTTTTTAAAATCATCCAACAGGATAGGCCAGGTTAAATCCCCCTGACCGATCACCACCGAATCGAAGTGCATGGCGGTTTCATCGGGCATCAGGGTCGCATGCGGCCCCCCGCATACAATCGTTTTGCCTCTTTTACGAAACTCTTGCGCAAGTTTATAGGCCCGGTAAGCTAACGGCAGGACAAAGGTGGTTGCAACCAGATCCACTTCCTGGTCATAATCGATGGTCTCAAAGGCCTCATCGACGATGGAGACTTCAATGTCCGATGGGGTGTAAGCCGCCAGCAAAGGAAGGGTCAAGGGCGCAGGGCTCATCAATTTCAGGTTATCGGTTCGCTTGTTGAGATAAACAAGTAGAACTTTCATTATTCCACATCACCTTCAAGCCTTCATCGATAACATCAAACCCAGCTTCTTCTAAAATACCGGAAATAATTTTAACCGACTCACCGCTCCACCCATAGCAGCCAAAGGCTGCGGCTTTCTTGTTTTTGAATTTCAAGCCCTTAATCTCTTCCAAAATTCCTGCAACAGCGACCAGAACACCCCTGTTAATAGTCGGTGAGCCGACAAGGATCGCTTTGGATTTAAAAACCTCGGTAATAACATCATTCGCTTCGGTCTATAATTGGTATGTAGCACACTGGCGTTAACTGTACCAGAGCGACCTTAAATATTCAGTTTTTAATATATTATTTCAGCTCCGGCAGGGCTGATGAGGTCGGCTGGATTGAAACTCTGCGACGATGGGGAAGGAGAGCAGAATAATGCTTGACATTGGATAGTTTCATATCAGATAAGATATATTATTATTTATAATTAATAAATTATTATATTCCTTAAGAAATTACCTGTCGCTTATGAAGGCCATCCAAAAGAAAACCCTGCATCAAGAAATTGCCAATAATCTCAGAGAGATGATTATGTCCGGCGAGCTCAGAGAGGGTGATAAAATAAAGGAAGATGAACTGTGCACCGTTATGGAAATAAGCAAAACTCCCCTGCGAGAGGCCCTGCGGGTTTTGAGTGCCGAGGGGCTTATCCGGCTGATTCCAAATCGCGGATCCTATGTAACCACCCCGACGTTTGAAGAAATTAAAGAAATGTTTGATGTCATGAGTGTGCTGGAAGGCGTTTGCGCGCGGACAGCCGCAGAGAAGATGAATAACGGCAATTTTAAAAAATTGGAGGATATTCACCACCAGCTTGAAAAGAACTTCAGACTTAAAGATCAAAAGCAATATATTCACCACAACAATTTGTATCATGCCTTCGTACAAGAGTTGGCCGGCAACAAAACCTTGAATCAGATAGTCAATGGACTCCGACAAAAAATCTTACTTTACCGGTTCAAATCGCTGAATTTATCCGGCCGGTTTGAACAATCCATCCAGGAACACCGTGATCTGTTAGAAGCCTTTCGCAACCGGGATGCTGAAAAGGCAGAATTATTGATGAAGTCCCACATGAAAAAACAAAGTGAGGCTCTGGAAAAATTAGCAACGTAAAGAAAGGAGGTGTTGCATTTTTTAAAATCTAATATCCGACTGTCAAAACGGGCTGCTCCACCCCTGTCAGCGCTGGCTCCGGAACCTGAATCTTAAAGAATCTCACCCTCAATCGATTTGTTAAAAGGGCAATAACCCGTCACGGCAAAGCGGATATTTTTTGGCTTAAACCATAAAAAAAAGGGGGTTATCATGAGGTCTAGCAAAACTTTAATTTACCTAAGTATCACTCTGGCCGTGGCCTTTGCGTTTATGTTTGTTCAAGCCGAAACTTCCTTAGCCAAATCCATGACCTTAAAGGTCTCTCATCAATTCGCTAGAGGAGATGTCCGGGATCAGATGGGTCGCGTGTTTGGCGAAATGGTCACCAAACGAACCAATGGTGAAATAAAATTTCGCCACTACCCCGCCAAATCACTGTATAAGCCGAAAGAACAATGGGATGCCATGCGCAAGGGGGGGCTGGACATGTCTGTATTTCCCCTGGATTACGCCTCCGGCAAGGTCCCCCAGCTGTCCATCACCTTAATGCCCTGTTCGGTGGCCAACATCCAACAGGGACTCACCTGGAGAAACAAGCCGATCGGAAAAAAAGTTGACGCCCTGATGGAGGCCAACGGGGTTCGCAACCTGGTCTGGGCCTGGTTTGACGGCGGCATGGGCAGCAAAATAAAGCAGATAAAAGTACCTGCCGATGTCAAAGGAACCAAGCTGCGGGCCGCCGGCAAAAAGTATGAATTTATGATGCGCGAAGCCGGAGCCTCTATTACCAGCATGCCCTCTTCGGAAACCTACCATGCCCTGTCCACCGGCGTTCTGGATACCATGATGACGTCTTCAGCTTCTTTCGTTTCCTACCGGCTTTACGAGGTGCTCAAATACATCAATGCGCCACGGGATTACTCCATCTGGTACATGGCGGAAAATTTGGTCATTTCCGAAAAAACCTGGCAGCGGCTCACCCCGGATCAGCAAAAAATCTTCATGGAAGTGGCTGAGTGGATGCATAAAAACTGGATCTATCCGAATTTTAAAACCCTGGTGGACAAACTGATTGCCGCTTACACCAAAGCCGGCGTTGATATCCACTATATGACGGAAGCCGAATTTAACGCCTGGATGGATTTTGCTAAAAAAACCGCCTGGAAAAACTTCGCCGAGACTGTGGACGGGGGGCAGGAACTGCTGGATCTGGCTGCTGATGCGATGAAATAATTGAGCGTAAACGCTCAATGTTTGTGGTCCGTGGTTAGTTGTCCGTTGAAAAAAAACTATCTTTTTGTAGCGGCGGGGTTTATCCCCGCCCAAAAACCATTGATTGAAGCCGTCAAAACCTTTGACCGGATTAATTTTCATCTCAAAACGGACAGCTGATCCGCCCGATATGGATGATTTGCCAATCCGAAGCGTCACACCGGGGATGCATTAGTTGATCATCATTTTAAATTGATCCGCCGGAGTCCGCCGGAGGCGGATTAATTATTCAATCTTCAATCGAAAATATTCAATAATCCAAAGATCGGACCGGAATCATGAAACAGCTTGGACGAATTTTACGCCGGGTCATTGATGGGTTGACCTACCTTACGGGCTGGACGGCAGCTTTATGCCTGGTTGCAGCGGCAATAATCGTAACCGAAGGGGTTGTCGTCAGAAAAATACTGGGTATTTCCACCATCTGGCAAATAGAGGCGTCGGTGTTTTTGTTGATTTTTGTGGTTTTCGCCGGAGCACCGTTTGTCCAGAAAAACGAACACCATCTCAATGTGGATCTGGTGATCATTCATCTCCCACCCCGAATCCGGGAAATAGTACTCATTATTGTTTCCATTATATCCTGTCTTATGGCAGCCGTCCTGGCATGGTATGCATGGCCCATGTGGTGGGAAGCGGTTGTCGAAAATTATCACACGGAGTCTCTTTGGGGTCCTCCCCTGTGGATTCCGTATTTATTTCTGCCCCTGGGAATGACCCTGCTTTTTTTGCAGTATATTCTTTACATCCTAGACAAAATAGTAAATCTGAAAAAAGGTGATATCACTGAAGAGGCCAAGCGCTTTGAGCTAAAGGACATAGAGATACCAGAAAAACAAAAAGACACGTAAAGCTATTGGTCCGCTAACCCATTTATACATAGGTTGAACCATAGAAAAGGATAACCTGCAATGAGTGAACTTGCCCTGGCGGTTCTTTTGTTTGGAAGTGCTTTTGCGTTGTTAGTATCCGGCATACCAATATGGGCAGGATTGGCCGGCGTATCACTGATCTTCATACTGATCTTCTCTCCTCATCTGTTGGAGACCGTACCCTATGTGCTGCATGGCAGTATGGACAGCTTTGCGCTGCTGGCAATACCCCTGTTCATTCTTCTCAGCGCCCCCATCGCCGAATCAGACGCGAGTAAAGACTTATACGAAACCCTGCACAAATGGCTCTATAAAATACCGGGAGGTCTGGGTATTGCCAACATGATCGGTTGCGGTATCTTTGCAGCCTTATGCGGCTCCAGTCCGGCGACGGCGGCGGCCATCGGCGGTATCGGAATACCGGAAATGCGAAAGCGCGGTTACTCTCCTGCCTTGAGTACCGGTTTGATTGCCCACGCGGGAACCTTTGGCATATTGATTCCGCCCAGCGTGACCATGATCCTCTATGGTGTGGCCACCGAAACATCCATCGGCAAATGTTTTATCGCCGGTGTTTTACCGGGTATTCTCGAAATATTTCTCAGTTGTATCTGGGTCGGCGGTATTTTCTACTACCGCAAAATTGTGCCGGCCCAACCCGGTTCCATGTATTATATCGAGGACCGCGGCCAGATGGAATCATTTTCCTGGCAAGAACGATTCACATCCCTGATCAAGGTCTTGCCGTTTGTTTTAATTATCATGGGTATCATGGGCTCCCTTTATGGGGGGTGGGCAACACCCAGCGAAGCCGGCGGATTGGGAGCTGTGTTCTCACTGATATTTGTGATGACGATCTATAAAATTTACAAACCCCGGCAGCTCTTTAAGATATTTACCAAGGCGTTAAACGAAAGCAGCATGATATTGATGATCATGGCCGCCGCGCTGTTGTTCGCCTATGTCTCCTCCGATTTATATGCCACCCAGGCCCTGGGAGAATTGATTTTAACACTGCCACTGGGAAAGTGGGGGATTATCTTCCTGATTAATATATTGCTGTTGGTCCTGGGATGTTTTATCCCTCCGGCTGCGGTCATTTTAATGGTAGCGCCGCTTCTGCTCCCCATCATTCGGGGGTTGGGATTTGACCCCATCTGGTTTGCGGTCATCATGACGGTCAATCTTGAAATCGGTCTGGTAACACCGCCCGTGGGGCTGAATCTTTATATCGTTAAAAATATAGCACCGGACGTCCCTATGTCCACCGTCCTGCTGGGAGTCATCCCGTTTGTGATCATTGAAGTCATCGTCATCCTTTGTGTGTCTATCTGGCCGGCGCTGGCGCTATGGCTGCCGAACAAGATGATAGGGTAGTGTTATTCACCAAAATATCTTGTACAAACCTTAATGGGTATTTAAATAAAGTTCAGTCCATAATTGGTAAAATTCCAAGCACCAAAATACAAATATCAAATAATACCCAAATTCAAATTCCCAATAATTCAAACGAAATTGATATCGGTGTGTGGGAGCGGCTTTTAGCCGCGATTAAAATTGTAAATCGATTGATTATGACGTTGTGTATACTTGGTGGAGGATGATATGGGTGGTACATCGCTCGGAGATTGTTTTACTGAAAGCTTTTTAGCCCGCAAAGAAAAGCCGGCCATAACTTTTCTAAGAGATGGCCGGATAGAAACACAAATCTCCTATCTTGAATTAGAGCGGGATGCCAACCGGATGGCCAACTCTTTTCTGGAATTGGGCGTGGAAAAGGCGACCGGGTCATCCTTTTTATCCCCAAATCATTAATATTTGTGATTGCCCATCTGGCACTTCAAAAGCTGGGCGCCATTTCCGTGCCGTTGAATCCCGGCTTTAAGCAATCAGAAATGCAATACCTGCTGGGAGATGCGCAGGCAAAGATAATTTTACTGGATCCGCAAAAAGAGTCATTCATCAGACAAATAGCTCCCGACCTCACCACCCTGGTCATCGACAGCCGGAAGCCCTATCAGGATATCGACATTTTTAGCACTGCCGCTGAAGATTTCTCCCCGGTTGAAATTGGCCCGGATGACCCCGGGCTCATCATATACACCTCGGGAACTACGGGGAAACCGAAAGGGGCAGTTCTAACATCGCGAAACCTGGTTCACGATGCTCGCAATATCATCAATATCTGGGAGATCAGTAACACAGATGTGCTCTGCCATGCCCTGCCGCTTTTTCATGTTCATGGACTTTGTTTTGCCCTGCACACATCGTTGTTGGCAGGCGCCCATATGCTGATGCTGGATCAATTTTCTCCGGCAAGGGTAATTGAAACGTTGAGCAAACAGGACGGGTCCCGTGTCTGCACCGTCTTTATGGCCGTCCCTGCCATGTATGCCAAGTTGATGGAGCACATCAGTGACCAGAAATTTGATTTCTCCCATATGCGTTTATGGACCTCCGGTTCTGCGCCGCTGCTGCCCCAGGACTTTGAGCGCATACACAAGCTGTGCGGCAAAGAGCCGGTAGAACGGGAAGGAATGTCGGAAACCGGGATGAATTTTTCCAATCCGCTGCGGGGCAAAAAAAAGCCGGGGTCCATCGGCATTCCCCTGCCGGCGCTGGAGGTGCGCATTGTCGATCCGGAAACCGGCATCGATGTACAATCCGGACAAACCGGTGAGATATGGCTCAAAGGACCGGCCGTCTCTCCGGGCTACTGGCAAAAACCGGAGGAAACCGCCAAAACTTTTGAGCAGGGATGGTTTAAAACCGGCGATCTGGGAAACATCGATGCGGACGGGTACTACTATCTCACCGACCGCATCAAACACATTATCATCACCGGCGGGGAAAATATCTCTCCCACAGAAATTGAATGTGTTATCAACCAGGTGCCGGGCATCGCGGAATCATCGGTGGTCGGCATTACCGATGAAAAATGGGGAGAAAAAGTGGTGGCCGCGGTGGTCAAAAATCCTGAGGCGGATGTTTCCGCAGACAAAATTCAAGCCTATTGTAAAAAACACCTTCACAACTGGAAGTGCCCCAAGGAGATTGCTTTTGTGGAAGAACTGCCGCGGAACACCATGGGCAAGGTGTTAAAAGAAGATATTAAAAAATTCTTTGTGATATCCTCCCAATCAGGGGGCTAAGTTAACCCTCTTTTCTTTTGTTTACATATTGAAACAGCCGCTTTTCGACATCCGGATCGATATCCGGTTTTTCATATTCGGTCAGCCGCTTCTCAAGAAGATTTCCCGCTCTTTGAGTAAGGTCGCGCGGCTCCATTTCAAGCCATTTATTGTGCATCGCCTGGATACTCAGGTCGGGAATGAAAAATTCGTCCCGGCAGCGCACCACGGTATGGTCCTCCATCAGATAATTGCCGGAGGTGCCCAGCTCTTTAATCAGGTCCATGGCATAGGCGTCATCTGTGAACTCCACCGGCTGCATCAGTTTTTTTATGGCTCCGCAGAGGTCTTCGTCCGCAATAAATTTCTCATAGCTCATGGCAACCATGGAGCCGTACGTGCCGCAGGCGTGGAGGCTCAAATGAACGCCGCTTAAGGCTGCCGTGGTCAGCATCATCGCCGACTCCATACCGGCCTGGTAGTCGAGGCAAAACGACTCGGTCAAAGCCCCCTGGCTGCGGCAGGGTATGTTGTAATACTGTCCCATGGCCGTGGCGATGGCGGTGTGTTTGGCATCTTCGGGTGAGCCATTCACGTAACCACCGGTTTTCATCTCCGTGGGGCTGCCGCCCAGACCGTATACGATGGGCGTGCCGGGATTGATAAGCTGGGCCAGGCAGATGCCGGCCAGGGTGGTCGCATTGGAGATCACCAATGACCCGGCAATTGTAATCGGGCCGGTGGTGCCCAGGGTACAGGCCGAGTGGATGATCAACGGCTGCCCGGCTTCGGCAAATACCAATATGGCATCGATCATCTCACCGGCATACTGCAACGGCGACAGGGAGTCGACCAGGGAGATCATCACGGGCTCGTCCATATTATCCCAGATCATTTTCGCCAGGTTCAGGGAATCTATGGCGGCCGCTTCAGAAACTGAACTTCCCATGATGGGCTTGTCGGTCAAAAGCATGGTGGCCAGCAGGATGTCCAGGTGGGCCGTCGCCGGGGGAACGTCGTTAGGCTGCACCACCATAGAGCTGTTAAAGTCCAGATGCTTCGAAGTCTGCACCAGCTTGCAGAACTTTTGAACATCTGCCATTGTGGCGTTCCGCTTCTCTCCGGAAGGCTCGATGATGAACGGCGGGCCGTATCCGGGGGCCATGACGAAATTGTCGTCTCCGATTCGGATGCTCTTTTCCGGATTTCTGGCCTTTATGGAAAACGCCGATGGAACTGCTTCCATGGTTTTGTGAATATCTTCTTCCTCGAAAAAAACCATTTCTCCATCTGTGCGAAAGCCATGTTTTTTGAATATTCCCAGAGCCTTTTCGCTGGGGAACTTGATGCCGGTATCGTGCAGCAGTTCCAGTGAATACGTGTGAATGGTATCCAGGGTTTTTTGCCCAAAGTTGGTAATCGCTCTGTTCATTGTGTTTATCCCCTAACCCGGACAAGCCGGAACCAAGAAAATGACGAATGACTAATGACTAATGACTAATGACTAATGAAGGAATCGCTTC
>JAIVWA010000090.1:0-11269 GCA_049190255.1 Gammaproteobacteria bacterium
AAAAATGTCACGAAAATATTCGAGGTCTAGCGGTAGCTGGTTAAAAGTATTACCTATCAAAAATTCTTTTTAAAAATCAGCGACCACCAGCAGAGGTGGCGCCGGTCCCTTCCAGGGGCCATCCTCATACCCCCACCTCTGCTGGTGGTCGCTGATTTTACAGATGACTTCATGCAAAAGGCCGAATAAAAAACAGACGCGTAATAATGGAATTGGAAGGCGCGATGATGGAGTGGTGCGGTTTAAGATTTTGTTATTGACAATTAGCGGTGAATATGTAAAATATGATTATCATATAATGCAAGGAGATTGAAAGATGAAAAAGCGTATATCCGCTACCCGGGCTGTGAGGGATTTCTCTGAAGTATTAAACACAATAAAATTTAAAGGCGTTCATTATATTATTGAAAGGGGCGGTAAACCGATCGCTTCCATGAAGTCGATTGATGAAAAAGTAGATCCAATGACTTTGGGTGAATTGAAAAACTTGCTTAAAAAATTACCGAAGCTGGAGAAAGAACTGGATGCCTTTGCATCAGATATTGCAGAAATCTCCAATAATCAACCGCTTATTCCAACGGGGGATTTATGGGAGTAATATTCGACACAAGCTTTCTGATTCAAGCAGAGAGGCGGGAATCCGAGATCAGCCAATTTGCAGAAAATAGAGAAGAAGAGGTTTTCGGAATCAGCGTAATCACAGTCGCTGAGCTTCTTCACGGTGTGCATCGAGCAGATTCAACGAAAAGACGTTTGAAGAGAAGTGCTTACGTAGAAAAAGTCATCGAGTTGTTCCCCGTTTATAATTTTGAGATCACAACCGCCAGGATATATTCAGAGCTGTGGGCAGACTTAAGCAAGAAGGGTATTCAGATCGGTGCCCACGACCTTATCATCGGCTCTACTGCTCTATCTCTTGGATTTTCAGTAGCCACCTATAACCTAAGGCATTTTGAACGAATCGAGGGGCTCAAAATTGAAACCTTGACGCTTCAAGAATAATGTTTCGTTTTATTCGAAGAGGCCGGCGAAACTTCTAGTTCATTAAGACGTTCTGTCAGATATACCGGTAGCGAAAGAAGCTGGATTGTTGTGCCTTATAACAAGATGAACTATAGAGTTCCAGGTTGACACACAATTCTTTTGCGCTATACTCAGCACTTACAAATATGAGGTTCCAGGTAAACTTAAGGAAAACGAGACGCGATGGAAATTAAAGCGTTTACTGTCGCCGATTTAAAGACAGTTCTGTTATCGGAGGATTTTTGGCTTACAAAAACCTTGCCGATAACAAAACATAGAGCGTTGTCACACATTCATAATCCCCGGGCAGATAAGGATGATCCGGTCTTGTTGGTTGCCTATCAGGATAGCCAGGTGATCGGCTATCTGGGGATCCTTCCCGATAAAATCTTTGTCAACAGCGCGGTGTACAAATTCGGCTGGTTGACCAGCTGGTGGGTTGATCCGTCTTGTACCACCACGGGAGTCGGCGCCATTCTTCTTTTTAAAGCCCTGAATGCGTATCAGCAGCAACTTGGCGTGTCAGGAGGCTCAAAGGAAGCCCGGAAAGCGCTCGATGCTTCGCAAAAGTTTAGGGCTGTAAAAACATTGAAAGGACTGGATATCAGGTTTCGGTTTAATGTGACCCGAGCCATCCTTCGGAAGCGTCCATGGTTGAAACTATTCCGGGTGTTGTTTAAAATCTTTGATGACCTGATGGATGAAATCGTGAATCTCAGGAGTTTTTTCTGGAAACGGGGTAACGATATCTGTCAGCGTCTATCCTTTGAGTATCTTTCTTCCATCGATGAAGAGACCGGCCAATTTATCCAGCGACATCACCAGCATGATCTGACCCGCAAAGGAAAGGCCGACCTCAACTGGATGATGATCTACCCCTGGATATTGTCGGCGCCGTTAAAAGATTCTGCCGCCAAGAGATTTTATTTTTCGTCACGCTCCGAAAGATTTTACTATCTGGGTGTCAAGGTGTTTGAGCACAATAACGAAATGGTAGGATTTTTCATGCTGAAAGTGCGTGATGATCGGATGAGCGTCGTGTATTCTTATTTTGAGAGCCAACATGCCTTGTCTGTCACTGCCGCCGTGGTCTATCACACGCTGGCGATGGATGTGAGTGCCCTCAGCCTGTATGATGAGCAGTTAGTTGCAAGTTTTTCAGAGCTTGGCTGCCCCTGTTGGTCTGCCAAAGCGGTTTCAAGAGGATTTTCTCTGTCAAAAGCATTGGCAGATATTCCCCTGACGGACTACCGTTTACACGGCGGAGACGGAGATCTCGCTTTTTATTAACTTACGGTACTATAACCCAAAAGAAGGCTAATCCGCCATGGAATTGTAATTTTAGATTAATTCAGGAATGTTGGAGTAATGGAGTATTGGAGTACTGGTTGAAAAGCCGGTTATCTTTTTACCACACTCCAATACTCCATCACTCCAGTACTCCAAGATCGATACGCTCTGGGACTTTCGCTACCCCTGGGTTTACCCTATTATTAGATATAGATCCGTTAATTTGTCTGAATCCTGGAGAAAACATTTGGCAATGCACGAAGAAATTACCCGAATGCTGTTTGGCGTCATTGACGAACTCAACCAGCTGCGGCCGGCAGAAGAACACCTGGAGAAAAACCTGGAGACACCTTTAGCCGGTGATTCCGGAAGATTGGATTCAGCAGGATTGATTAATTTAATTGTCGTGACAGAACAAAAGACAGCCGAAGAGCTTGGCCGGCCCATCCTGTTAACCGATGACCGCACAATGTCCCGGGTCAAAGAAGTCTTCCGTACCCTGGGGACCCTGGCAGATTACATCCAACTGCTGCTAAACGAAAAACGCGATGGATAAGCAACGATATACCTGCGTACTTGTCTCAGATTTTAATCTGCAAAATTTCGCCGGTTACCTCGCCAATGATCCGGAATTTCCCAAAATAAAAGCGATTACCACCCCCTTTGGACAGGCTGTATCAACCTTATTGCACAAAGACTTACCGTGTTGGCAAAATGCACCGGATGTGGCCGTAATTTGGACCCAGCCCCAGTCCGTTAGCTCTGCTTTTAATGCCCTCCTCAGGTATGAACCGGTTGCGCTGCCGGAAGTGCTGCAACAGGTCGATGAATATTGTTCATTGCTGGTAAACATGAGTGGGTGGGTGAAGTACGCATTTGTTCCATCCTGGGTGCTGCCGTCATATCGAAGGGTCTTCGGGGTGCTGGACATGAAGACCGAAATCGGGCTGACGAACACCGTCATGCGGATGAATTTGCGGCTGGCCGAGAATCTGGAAAAAGCTTCCAATATCTATGTTCTCAATACTCACAAATGGATAGAGCAGGCCGGCAGCCACGCATTCAGTCCTAAACTATGGTATCTGGGGAAAATCGTATTTGGCAATGAGGTCTTCCAGGAGGCCGTCGCAGATATCAAAGCCGCTTTAGGCGGGATGCTCGGGTATGCCCGCAAACTCATCATCCTCGATTTGGATGATACGTTATGGGGAGGCATTGTCGGCGATGTCGGCTGGGAGAATCTTGTATTGGGAGGGCATCATCACCTCGGAGAAGCCTATGTAGATTTCCAGCAGGCCCTTAAATCTATGAAGAACCGGGGAATTCTTCTGGCGTTAGCGAGTAAAAATGAGGAGCAGGTCGCCTTGGAAGCGATCAGAAAACACCCTGAAATGGTGCTCAAGCTGGAAGATTTTGCCGGGTGGCGAATTAATTGGCAGGATAAAGCCCAAAATGTCCTTGACCTGATGACCGAATTGAATCTTGGGCCCCAGTCTACCCTGTTTATAGACGATAATCCCGCCGAACGGGCGCGGGTCAAAGAGAGTCTGCCGGAGGTGCTTGTGCCTGACTGGCCGGAAGACCCTCTGTTTTATCCGGCGGCCCTGCTCAGCTTACGGTGTTTTGAGATGCCTTCTCTGAGCCAGGAAGATCTTGTCAGAACCAGCATGTATCTTTCAGAAAACAAACGCCAGGCATTGAAACAAACCGTCAGTTCATTGGAGGACTGGCTAACCCGTTTAGCAATTCGCCTTCAGGTTGAAAAACTTCATCCTGCAAATCTGCAAAGAGCGACGCAACTGCTGAACAAAACCAATCAAATGAATCTTTCCACCAGACGAATGTCTGAAGCCGAACTCATGGACTGGGCCGAAGACAACCACCACAGGCTCTGGACGGTGCGCGTCTCTGATAAATTTGGTGATGCCGGTTTAACCGGTATCATAAGCCTGGAAATTCAAGACCCAAACGCTCAAATTGTGGATTTTATTTTGAGTTGTCGGGTGATGGGACGGAAAATAGAAGAAGCCATGCTTGCCACCGCGATTCAACATGCGGCAGCATTGGGGGTAGAAGAAGTGTACGCCCGCTATATTCCCACCGCCAAAAATAAACCGTGTTTGGATTTTTTTAAAAGCCTGGCTCCCCGATTTCAGCAGCAGGGGGAGCGCTTTATTCGGGATGGAAAGAAGCCTTTTCCTGTCCCCGGGCACATTGAACTTGTCTGTTAGGCGCTAAGCGCTTAAAAAACAACGGATCTATAACCCAAAAGAAGGCAATCCATTTTGGGGGCTTTTAATTTCAATTAATTTTGGAGTATTGGAGTACTGGAGTGTTGAAGTGATGGCTAAGGGGTTGATGTCTTTTTTTTCAATACTCCATCACTCCAGTACTCCAGGATCGAGACGCTCGAGAACTTATGGCAAACTTATAATTACCTTTTTATTGGTTATAGGTCCGAAAAACAATGACCCAGCGCATATTTACATCTGACGATCAGCTCGCATTTGCAAAACTCTCCGGCGACTATAATCCTTTGCACATGGATCCCATCCGTGCCCGGCGTCTCCTGTTTGGGCGGCAGGTCGTTCATGGCCTGCATGCCTTGTTTTGGAGTGTCGATCATTATTTAAAAACCCGGACGCAACCTTTGGAGCTAGAGACTGTCAAAGCCAATTTTCAGGCAGGCCTAGGGGTAGGGCAGATCGTCAATTGCATGTATACCAGACAATCTGAACACCAGGTCGAAATACGACTGGAGACCGACAAGACGCCCGCGGCGTGGATTCAAATAGCCTTAAGCCCCTCAAGTCAACAGCAGGCAGACACTCTCCCCGCGGCATCTCAAGAACCGGAAAAATGCCGGCAACGCTCCCTGGACGAAGTGGCAGCGGCGTCGGGCAAATTCTCCCTGTATTTTGATAAAGAGTACGCCGCGCGGCTTTTTCCCAACCTCGTGCGGGTGTTGCCTCCCCTGCAGCTTGCCGCTTTGCTGGCGACGACGCGACTGGTCGGCATGGAATGCCCCGGACACCACTCCATCTATTCGGGACTCAATCTGACATTTGGTTCAGATAGTGCCGGAGTTTCGAAGCTGAATTATCAGGTCGCGGATTGCAACAAGCGCTTAGCCCTGCTCTTAATGGATGTTAAAGCGCCAGGGATGAAAGGACAAGTAAAAGCCTTCTTGCGACCCAAACCTCAAGCACAAGCCGCGTTCACGGAAGTTTGTCGTGAAGTTGAATCAGAAGAATTTTCAGCACAACGGGCCTTGATTATCGGAGGATCCCGCGGTTTAGGGGAAGTCACCGCCAAGCTCCTGGCCGCCGGAGGCGCCGGGGTCATCATTACTTATTATCACGGCCAACAGGATGCACAACAGATCGTAGAAGAAATTGTTTCTCACGGCGCCAAGGCGGATTGCCTTCCGCTGAATGTTCTGGAACCATCGCAGGGACTGTTGAACAGGGTTGCGAATCGTTCGAAGCCTCTGTATTTATATTATTTCGCCACCCCGGCTATTTTTGGAGCAGCGAAAGGCAGGTTTTCGGCACAGCGCTTTACCACCTTCAGTGACTATTATGTCACCGGGTTCCTCCGGACTGTTCAAACCCTGGCGGATCCCTCAAGCGGTTTGCAAAAGATATTCTATCCATCTTCCTCAGCGATAGAGGAACTTCCTTTGGATATGGGCGAGTATGCCGCAGCGAAAATGGCCGGTGAAATCCTATGCGACTTTTTGCAAAAGGCCAATCCCGGGCTTGCCATCCACAAACCCCGGTTGCCGCGAGTTGCCACTGATCAAACGGTCAGTTTGTTACCTGTGGAAAATCAGGACCCCGTGTCAGTTCTTTTAACCCAACTGCGTAGTCTCAGGCAGATGTGACATTTACAATGTGCCTGATACTCTGAAGCCCGGCCTCCAAAAACCTGCTGTCGCTATCAAATGCCGGATCATAGGAAGCGATGGCGCATCCCCGTATTGGAATATAGTCTTTGACCAGCGCAATGGCTTTGATCATAAATTCCGGCGACAACCCCCCGGTGGCGCCATAATGATTGGCGGCTCCCCCGCCGACTTCAAACGCATCCATGTCAATGTGCAAATAAATCCCTGTCACCCGGTTCTGAAGATGGATCAACGCCGCTTCAATTCCCCTGAGGATTTCACTTTCTTCTCCGACCACCGTCCGGAAAAGGTTTATTTCACTCTGCTCCAATTGACGTTGTTCCTCTGCATCCAGGTCGCGTGCGCCGACCAGTACGAAGTTTTTTTCAGGCACCGGGCTAAATCCCGCTATGGTCGCGGCCACTGATTTCCAGCAGCGCCCGGTGGCTATGGCAATGGGCATTCCGTCCAGAAAACCGCTGAGGGTTGTTTCGGGAGTGTTGAATTCGCCATGGGCATCAAACCAGACGACTCCCAGGTTTTCAGGGCCGATCCCGGCGATGGTGCCCAGGCAGCTGTTGCAGTTGCCTGACAGAATCACGGGGAAAAAATCTCTTTCAATGGTGTTGCGAACTTCAATGGCCAGAAGGCGGTTGAGTTCGAAGGCAGTCATGACTTCTATAGTGAAATCGGCTTGGGATTCGATCTGTGAAATCTTAACCTGATGACCGTCGGCTTCAAGTATCCGGTCGATATTATGTTTGATGAAGCGATCCGGTCCCAGACCCTGTCGCTGTTCTTTGTATCCGCAGTCATAGGGAACTTTAAGGATATGAATTTTCATTTTTCTATTTTCTTATAGCCTGTCGTATAAAAAATTCGGCAAGATTTTTAGCAGTCCACCGACAATTTTCCACCTTCTGGTAATGTAGGCCTGTTTTTTCTTTTTTGCAATTGCGCTGTATATCTGTTTGGCAGCCTTTTGCGGAGGTGCTACCCAGAACTGCCCTTCTCCTTTGGCCATATCCGTATCCACGAAGCCGGGTCGAATGTCGGTAACGGCAATGGGGAATCCGGATTTAACAGCTTTTTTACGCAGTCCTTCCAGATAGTTTGACACAAACGCTTTGGAGGCATTGTACGCCGGGGCCTCTCCATCACCACGCAGGGCGGCGATGGATGAGATACCGACCAGATGCCCGGATCGTTTATGCAGGAAATGTTTGAAGGCAACATTGGCTACAGCCGTAAAGCCTACTACATTCGTTGCAATGGTGTCGGATTCCTTTGAAAATTCCAGCTCCGGGTTAAGGTGCCCTGTACCGGCACTGATCACAACCAGATCCACCGTCCCCAGATCTGCTATTAAGCCCTGCATCGATTGGCGGGTGGTGGTGATCTCGGCTACATCCATTTGTACGGCGCGGGATGGATTGGGCAGTTTTTTTTCTAAGTCAACTAAAAGATCGATTCGCCGGGCGACAAGTCCCAGTTGAAAACCCTTGGCGGACAGGATTTTTGCAAGTTCTCTGCCGATACCGGAACTGGCGCCAACAATAATTGCGGTTTTCATTTTATACACTCAAGATTAATACCTGGATTTTGCACGAGTCGGAGGCTTTCATATTCTCATTAATTTTTATGCAAGATTCAGGTCATAACTTATTATAACGACATCAGCAGCCTGATCACGTGTGGGTATCAGTCCCTGGTAAGTTTCGGAATTATACCACTCCTGTATGGCAGCCTGGTTCGCAAATTTGATGACAACACATTGATCATAAGAATGCTCACCGAATCGTCAGCCAGATTCCTGCCAGCAATAGCGCGATACCGAGCATTCTCGATAGGTCAAGGGGTCGTGTTGCCGCCCCCAGAACACCAAAATGGTCTATCAGGGCCGCAACAACAAACTGGGAAGAAACTATAATGGTAAAGGTGGCAACCAGGCCCAATCGGGGTGCGCTGTAGCCGATGGCACCTACAATAATCAATCCCAGAGCCCCCGAAGAGTAGGCATACCAGGGCACGCTCTGCCAGGCTCCCAGGTTCCCGCCGCGCATTAAAATCAATACCAGGAAAATCAGCAAACCGCCGCCGGCATAGGTAATGAAAACGCCCTCCAGGGTGCCGATGGTTTTGTCCAACAGGCCCATCATCTGGGCCTGCAAAGCTATCGTGACGCCGCCGATGGCAGCAACAATAATTAAGAGTGTCGAGCTACCCAATTAATTGTCCTCCCTTCTTTAGCTGATAGTTCATAGCTCAATGCAACACGATAGAAGATAAGAAGGTGAGAAGGTAAATTAAAGAAGATTAGAAGTTGAGAAGGTAAGAGGATAAGAATTTGAGGGGTCAGACACTTTCTCACTATCTCAGTCTCCCACATTCTTACCTTCCTATTTTCTAATCTTCTTATCTTCTATCTTTCTTACCTTCTAACCTTCTTTTAGTAATACTGTTCGTTTTTATATCAGCTATGAGCTCTAGGCTGTGAGCTTTTTTAATATCTTTAAGCCATAGGGGCACACCGCCGAGCAGATTCCGCAGTTACGCCCGTTGTGATACTGGTAGTAGTTTTCTTTTTTCCAACGATCACAGGCCGCAACATCCAGGATTTCTGCTCGCTGCATTCCGGCAACCCAGGCGCTGCCTTTCAGTGCCCCGGCCGGGCAGGCCTCGACACAACGCATGCAGGTGCCGCAAAAACTGCGCTCAGCCGGTGATCCGCAGGGAAGTTCCATGTCTGTAAATACGGTTCCCAGACGAACCCAGGAGCCGAATTTGCGGGTGATCAGCTGGCAATGGCGGCCGATCCAACCCAGACCGGCCCTGGTGGCCGCGGTTTTATGGGGAAAATCTCCTTTTATGTTGACCGGATCTGTTCGTTCGGAAGCCGCCAGCGGTTGTGCCCGGTAGCCTCTACCTTTGATTTCGGCTGTCAATCCGGCGGCCGTATCATTGATCAGATCATTTACCCGCGCGTACTCATCGGCATAGGCCCGGTTGGGGCCGTGTTGGATCCCGGCCATAATTGCGGGGGTCATGGGAATGACATAAGACAAGGCGGATGGAAATCCCCGTCCGCTGGAATCCTTTGGCGTGGCAAATTTACGGAGGTCGGCTATACCCCAGAGGACTATTTTTTGCTGCTGCATGGATGAAACCAGCCAGGCAGGAAATAAACGATTGGATTCCGGCAACTGCCCCTCCTTTTTTCCCATAAAAACACTTAGTGGATCCGTTTTTATATTCTCCCAGTAGTATACTACCTGGATTTTGCAAGATTCAGGTACTATACCTTCAAGTCTCCTAGTCCGAACTTTTCCAGCATGAAGCGGTGAAATCCTTCGTCATCAAGTCGGCCGCGGTTTCCGAGGAACTCATCGTTAATGGGGCCAGCGGAATAGACTAATTTAGGCGTCTCCGAGAGAATGGCTTCCAGGATCAGATTGGCGATGAGGTCCGGTCCGGGAATATGCAGATCAGCGAACAACTTTCCCGTATACTCTCCGGCTGTCTGATAGATGGGTTTGTAGTCCGGATCTGTTCTGGCCATAAGATCACCTGTCATTTTAGTTGCGGCGTCATTGAACTCCGTGTCGATGGGGCCAGGTCGGATGGTTACCACCCTTATTCCGAAAGGTTCCAATTCTAAACGCATTGCATCCGTGATGGCCTCCAGAGCATGTTTGGAGGCGGCATAGACGCCGCTTCCGGGGAAGGTGAATTTTCCGACGATGGAGCTTAAATTAACAATAATTCCCTTTCTCTGACTGCGCATGGCCGGTAGACAGGCCTGGGTGATACGAATGAGTGCGAACAGGTTGACTTCAAATAGCCGTTTGACGGTTCCAATTGAAACATCTTCCAGGGCACCCCGAACGCTGTAGCCGGCATTGTTTACGAGCACGGAAACAGGGGCCGGCAGTTCGGACAGGTAGCTGCAAAACTTTTCTGTGTCTTCGGGCTGTGAAAGGTCCACCTGCACGGGGGTGATGCCCTTAATCTGATCGGCCAACTCGACGAGACGCTCCATTCGTCGGGCTGCCGCGATGACCGCAAAACCCTTTTGGGCCAGTTTAAGGGCGGTCTCGCGTCCGATTCCACTGCTTGCTCCGGTTACCAGTGCGGTTTCTTTTTGCTCTGACATTTATACCTCCTTAGTACAGTGTTAAATCTAATGTAAGTGGAACTGCAAGCTGCATGCTTACAGGAGAAGTATTATACTTGCACAATCCAGTCCTTTGCCGATTTCAGTTCTGCAAAGGTAAAATGCTTAATTGATGCCTTAATGAAGTGTTTTCCCAGTGATTCAGCCACATCGGCGATTTTTGAGTCGGTGACCAGGGCAACCCTGGTAATTTCCCGATGGTGGCTGTGGACAAATTTCATATGCTCGATCATTCCACTAAAGTCTTTCCATCCGGGAAATTTCTCGGTCACGATAATCAAGCCGACCAATCCTCCTTCTTTTTCGATATAAGGATCGACGGTTTGCGATAGATCCATAAAATCCCGGGCTTCCAATTTTCCTTCAGGTTGCACCGTCAGTACCCCGGTGCACACATCGATCTCATACGCTATCATTTTCTCCTCCACCTTCGAAATCGTTTGAAGTTATTAAAACTCTGCGTGTCCCCACTATCCTTTTGTCGAATACCGGTCCGGTTCATCAAAAAATGTGATATCCGCATATCCGGCAAAAATTTTGGCAGAGTGTTTGACCTCGGCTTTTTGTTTCACCTTCTGGTTAAATTTGTCAGCATTAATGATGAAGCGTTCATTGCTACTCCTTTTTTTGTAAGCGGTTACCAGAAGCTATTTCAAAAATGCATTACTGAGTCCAACCCCCGTTTAAGACCGGAAAACGTGCCTACCTTTCTGATGGCCAGCAAAGCACCGTCGACATAGGGCTGGGAGCTGGCACCGGCCTCATGGCGCAAAATAAGCTTTTGATCCGGCATGCCAAAGATGACTTCGGCACCGATGACGTGTCCCGGAAGACGGATGGCGTGAACCTGGGACCCGTTGAGACGTGCGCCCCGGGTTTCTTGAACCCCCTGT
>JAIVWA010000091.1:0-11235 GCA_049190255.1 Gammaproteobacteria bacterium
TCGACAGTATAATGAAGGACCCTTCAGAAATTCTAAAAACGCCCGCAACCAATGAAACCAAATCGGACTAGCTTATTTCCCAAATGTAATTTACAGAAATCCGATTGATCTATTTCTACATTCTTTTCCAGAATGAAATTGGATATTATTTGTTATTTGCTATTTGGTGCTTGAAATTTTTTATATTCAAAGACTCCACTATTTTAAGATAGGCTGTTTGACTTTATTAATGTCTTTATGGAACACAACCCTAGGCCGGTTTCAGCAACTGGTACAGCCAGCTGCTGAATAAACCGATGGCCTCCTCCGGACACAATTCATGGCAGCAATAACAGCGAATACATTTGTCGTCATCGATAAATGCTCTTTCTTTAACAAAGCTTACCGCTTCCACGGGGCAACCTTCAATACATGTTTCGCAGGCAATGCATCGATCCCAAATTACCCGGGGCCTGACCGTGAAGGCATTTTTGGCCAGCGGTTCAAGAATTCGCTGATACCACGGCATGGATTCCAGACCCAGACTACCGACTGATACCTGGGAGCGTTTAAAATCCGGCACTTTCACATCCGCCAGGTTGGCGCCGATAACTTCAATCTCTTCGATGCGGTTGGGTTTAAGCGCTCTGCGTTCGGCCTCCATGATTATAGGATTCTGGGTCCGATCGATCCCCATTATTTCGCCCGCCACCACATCCAGGGCCAGGGGATCTTCCGAACCGAGGAGCAAGCCAACTTGTCTTGGATCTCCGGATCCCGGTCCGTCACCTTCCATTGCCAAAACAGCGTCCATGATGTTCAGGCGGGGTGAAATGTATTGGGCCAGGTCGAGTAGCATGCCTGCAAATCTGGTTGTATCGTGGAGTTTGGCATGGTAACCGGTCTTGGATAATCCAGGAATGACGCCAAAAATATTTTTAACCGCACCGGTCATGACGGTGAAGAGGTGGGTCTTCATTTTACAAAGATTAAATACGGCATCGGCTTCAAAAACCGGCGTGATGATGTCAAAATGTTTGGTGAGCACCCCATCCGCATACGACACGGGCCTGGAAGTTGTATCCCGGTTGACTTCAATCCCGGCTTTTTCCGCGGCTCCAAGCATTCCGCTGGTGCGATAAATCTTGTCCAGGGTTTTGGCGGTATAACGGTACCCGCCGCCGGGCGAATCGGCAATAACGGGGACCGCCCCCTCTTTTCTGGCCAGACCGCCTACAGCGGCTATCACCGAAGGATGGGTGCAAACGGCCTGTTCGGGGCGAGCTTCGCGCAGCAAATTGGCTTTAAGTACGATTTTCTCGCCATTTTTCGCAAATTTCCCCATCCCCCCCATCAGATTTACCAGGGAAGTAAGCTTTTCCTCAATTTCATCGTAATTTGGGCATTGAACAATATAGACATCGCTTTCCATGAGATGCACCTTTGCTAGATAACGGAACTATAACCCAAAAGAAGGGAATTCATCGTGGGGGCTTTCAATTTCAATAAATTTGGAAGGTTGGGAGTATTGGAGTGATGGAGTGTTGGAGTAATAGATAGAGGGTCGATGTCTTTTTTTCCCAATACTCCATCACTCCAGCACTCCATGCTCGAGACTCTCGGGAACTTACGGCGACCTTCTAAATTACCTTTTTATTGGTTATAGTTCCATATTACCATTCTTATGCCACTTTGTGTTATATATTGTCAAGCTATGATTTATAGTGGAGAAAAGATCGACAATTGACTTGCTTTTGGTAAAAAAGGCATTACTATATCCCCAATCAATAAAGGCCCGTTCTTAATTGGCGGGCCGGTTTCGTTCTAAAGGTAAGTTCCATTTATCAAAGTGGCACTCCGGAAGTTTGAAGCTATGAGAATTATTTGAAAGGAGAATGCTACAATGGTTAATGGAATTGTAAAATGGTTTAATAGCAGCAAAGGCTACGGCTTCATCGAGCAGGAAGATGGCCCGGATGTATTTGTCCATCACAGTGGAATCAATGCAACCGGATTCAAATCTCTTTATGACGGCGACAACGTTACCTTTGACATTGAGCAGGGTCCCAAAGGTCCTGCTGCGGTAAATGTCACTGTGGCCTAAGTCCATAATTTCTAATTAAAAAAAGGGCCTCCCCTTAATAAAAGGAGAGGCCCTTTTTGTGTAGCCCCACAAATATATTTAAAAAGTCGAACAGCATATCTATAATCTATCCGCGTTTTGCAAATTGCATTTGGGATAAACACTAGATTTAACCGCCCAGATAGGCTTTTTTGACCTCCGGATTTTCAAGCAGCTCATCAGAGGGGCCTTCTAAAACCAGATTGCCGCTTTCGAGCACATAGCCCCGCCGGGCAAATTTCAGCGCCAGACGGGCATTTTGTTCCACCAGAAGAATGGTGGTGCCTTCCTGATTGATTTCCTTTAGCGCTTCAAACATGCTCATCATTAACAGGGGGGCCAGTCCCATGGACGGTTCATCCAGCAGCATGACCTTGCGCCCACTCATATACGCTCTGCCCACCGCCAGCATTTGCTGCTCGCCACCGCTGAGGGTGCCGGATTTCTGGCTTTGACGTTCTTCTAAACGGGGAAATATGGAAAACACCCGCTTGACATCCAGCCGAATCTGATCTTTGTCCTTTCTGGCAAATGTGGCCAGCTTGAGGTTTTCAGTCACCGTCAGGTTTTCAAATAACCGCCGGCCTTCCGGAACGTGAGAGATCCCCAGTTTGCTGACGACCTTGTCAGCGGCAAATTCCAGAAGATCATTGCCCTGGAACGTCATTTTGGTGCCGGCTTCAACCGGAACCAAACGCGAGATGGCTTTCAGGGTGGTGCTCTTGCCGGCTCCGTTGGCCCCGATGATGCAGACAATTTCGCCCTCATCAATCTCAAAATTAAGTCCGTGCAACGCTTTAATGCTGCCGTATGATACGCGTAAATCCTCAACCGCTAGTAACATTATGCCACCACCTCCTTGCCTAAATAGGCATCGATCACTTTGGGGTTGTTCTGGATTTCATCGGGTGTCCCCTCGGCAATCAGCTCGCCGAAGACCAGGGTCTGGATTCTGTCGCAAAGCTCCATAACCACCTTCATGCGGTGTTCGATGAGAAGGATGGCCAACCCGAATTCACGGTGGACCTGTCGAACAATATCCATCATTTGAACTAGTTCTTCCGGATTCATACCGGCTGTGGGTTCATCCAGAAAAAGGACCTTGGGCTCCATCGCCAATGCCCGGGCCATTTCCACCCGGCGCTGGGCACCGTACGGCAAATTGATCACGATTTGATCGGAAAACTGGTCAATCCCCATCATTTTCAGAAGATGATATGCTTTTTCTTCACTTTCAGCTTCTTCCCGGTGGCGTTTGGCAGTGCCGAAAAAAGCGCCTACCAGCCCGTAGGTAAGCCTGGAATAGCGGGCCATTTTAACGTGCTCCAGCACTGTCATATGGCGCCACAAGAGCATGTTTTGAAAGGTCCGGCCGATTCCCAGAGAAGCAATCTCATGGGGGGAGAGTCCGTTTAATCTGGTACCTTCTAAGGACACAGTGCCCTCGGTCGGCTGGTAGATACCGGTGATGAGGTTGAAAATGGTGGTCTTGCCGGCACCATTGGGCCCGATCAGTCCCCAGATCTGGCCGGGATTGATCTTCAGGTTATAATTATATACCGCTCTTAGACCGCCAAAATAGTGCGTCACCTTGTCAATTTGAAGCAATGACATTATTTACCTCAGAAATTGAAGTTACTCGTTATTGGTTATTGGTTATTGGTCAATGTCATTAACTTAACGTCAACTTTTCGTGGGAGTGGCTTTCCAGCCACGAAAAGAAGCCGCTCTAAAGCTGTAATCGCTTAATCGCGGCTGGAAAGCCGCTCCCACAGAGATTATACCAATCCTTAATGAGTTATTAGTCTCAAAGGGAAAAAAGCGTTTTTATGTTTTGTCGAAAATAAAATTAGGTTATCAGCAAATTCTAATAACGAATAACAAACAACAATTAACCCCTGAATGGGTGTTGTACGCTCATTCAGGATGTCTATTTTTTCGGTTGGATCAATTTATTAACATCAAATTCCTTGAACGCGATCAACCCGGTGGGACGGAAAATCATCACTAAAATGAGCAACAGCGGAATGATGATCCACTTGTACAGTTCTAACGGTCGCAGGGCTTCACCCAGCAAACTGATGCCGCAGGCCCCCAAAATCGAGCCGTAAACAGAGTTCAGACCACCAAAATAAACCATGGCCAGGACCTCGGCAAGTTTTTGAAGACCGAAGGTTGCAGGATTGACATAGCGCAGCACGTGGGCGAACAGCGCGCCGGCCACACCGGCCCAGAAAGCACCGAACAAAAAGGCCAGCATTTTGGTTCGTCGGGTATTGACAGTCATGGCATCCGCGGCCATTTCGTTGTCACGTACCGCATTCAGGGCCTTGCCCATGGTGGACCGCACAAAATTATTAATGATCCAGATACACAGCACGGTAGTTGTGAACACCACGGGCAGATTGGCCCAATCCGGCTGATTGCCCAATCCGCGGGGTCCGCCCACCACCTCCAAATTTTCAATCAGGCTTTTGACAATAAACATAAATGCCAAAGAGATAATGGCCAGATAATCCCCCCGGGTCCTAAACGATGGAATGGCCACCACCAGGGCACCCAGGGCAGCGACCAGCCCCCCTATAATCAGGGCAATCGGGAAAAAAAACGGCCCGATGACCGGGGGCAGCAAAGCCTCGCCAAAGAGCCGATCATTGGTAAATAACAGCACCGTGAACGATGAAGCCGCGTACGCACCCAGGGCCATGAATCCCGGGTGCGAACAGGAAAATTCGCCCATATAGCCGTTGATGACATTTAAACTCAGGGTGAGAATCACAGCGATCAGCATCAGCTTGAGCACCAGCAGGCGGTAATCACTCATCGCGCACCAGATATGAAGAATCACGTAAAACATCAGGATGTGAACGAGGACCGAAACGATCATCCTGGTATCGAGAAGTTTCTGCGCCACCCTGTTCATTGACGCAGCGGTCAATCGGGCGATCACGCCGATCGGCAAAATATAAATCAGCAGCACATAGGCCATCGCGCTGGGGATTAGAAAAGGCTTTTTGAGCATGATGACAATGCCAAAAAGCACGGGCACTTTCGGCAACCACATTGCCCAGGCCAGCGGGTTACCGACTAGCTGTTCCAGCACAACCGCTACCAGGGCACCTAAAAGCCACCCGAGCAGGGGAACCCCGGAGCTGAAAGCCCGCCATCTGCTCGCCAGCGATTTTTTATAGGCTGACCACGTGTCACTTGTTACATCCATATCAAGTCCTCATCAAGTCCTCGAATCTCAATTGATATCCGCTTTTACCTGCAACCGACTAAAGACAGCAAAACTTTAACCAATTTGGCTTTACTATCGAAGCATTCCATAAGTTCTCAATGATCTCGTGCATGGAGCACTGGAGTGATGGAGTACTGGAGTATTGAAAAAAACCATCCACTCTCCATCCACTATTCCAACACTCCAGTACTCCAATACTCCAAAGTTATGGGCTAGAGCCTCAAACGGGCACTGTAAGCTTCGCCAAAAAAACCATGGGGCCTGAAAACCAGAATCAGCAGGACAATGGAGTAGGCAATAAAATCGCGGAAGGTCGATGGAAAGACCATCGGTACAAACATCTCGATAAATCCCAGTAAAAAACCTGCCAGGGTGGCGCCCACTACAGAACCCCTGCCCCCTAAGATGGCGGCCACAAATGCCTTCCAGCCAATGAGAATTCCCATATAGGGGTCCAGCACCGGATAGGCTACACCGAACAGGATACCGGCCGCCGCAGCCAATGCCGATCCTATCGCAAATGTGAGCGAAGCCATTCGGTTTAACGGCACCCCCATCAGCGGTACAACGGCATAGTCAAAGGCCATGGCCCGCATCGCCATGCCATAGCGAGTTCTACGGATAAACTGGTGTAAGGCAAATGCCAGGGAAATGGAGACCAGAACGATCATGATTTTTTTATTGGTCACAATCACGCCGCCGAGATGGTAGGTAGTGGTTGCGATCAAAGAGGGAAACGCAACCCGTTCGGCACCCAGCAGGGCCAGGTTGCCGGTTTCCAATATGATCCCGATCATCAGCCCCGTGATGGCAGCAGAAGCCCGCGGGGCTCCGCGCAAAGGCCGGTAACCCACACGTTCGACGATTATGCCCACAAAGGATGTCAGGAACATGGAAAAAATAATGGTCAGCACGAGAATCAACCAGCCGGGCAGTGCAACGGAGCCGGTAGCAGTCAGTGCAAGCAGGGCGCTTGAAACACCGAAGCCGATATAGGCCCCGACCATAAAGATGTCCCCGTGGGCAAAGTTAAATAGCATCAAAATGCTGTAAACCATCGAATAGCCCAGCGCAATTAAGGCGTAAAAGCTACCCCACTGCAAGGCGTTAACCAGGGTTTGCAAAAAAACCATTGAAGTTCTCCTTGTCCCCTTTCTTGAGGTACTAAAAAGTCGGGCTCAGGGCAATTGGCCCTGGCCCGGCTTTTTTTAACCAAATATTAACGCTCTGAAAGACGTTGACAGATTCATATTGCAGTTCAGGTACCAGGCCCAATTACAGGCCGGAGAGCAGGGTCCTGCGATCGCAATTGGGCGATCTTTCTTTCGCAGGCATGCACGGGATCAGAATCGTGGTGAACCTTGAACCTCTGAACCCTGAACCTCTGAACCCTTAACGGTTATGGCCCATCTTACGGGCAAACCGACTGGTAGAACTCAAACTCGCCGGCATCGCTGATGCGGACAATAACCGCGCATTTGACCGGATCACCATCTTCGGTAAAGGTCATGCCCCCGGTAATTCCATCAAAGTCTTTAATGGTCGCCAATGCATCGCGCACGGACTTGCGGTCTTTCTTAATGTCACCGGTGAGCTCCCCGGCACCTTCAATGGCCATTTGAACGATTCGCATGGAATCCCAGGTCAAAGCGGCCACATCGTCCGGGACGTAGCCGTGTTTGGCCTTGTAGCGATCGATAAACTCCTTGGTGGCACCCTTGGCTCCGGCTGCAGCATAGTGAGTACTAAAGAAAAGACCATAGCAGTCTTTGCCGCACAGTTTGACGGTTTCAGCAGAACCCCAGCTGTCGCTTCCCACAATCGGTTTATCCCATCCCAGCTGGTGGGCCTGTTGGACGATCAGGGCCACTTCGTTGTAATACTGGGGCGTAAAAATAAATTCGGCCCCGGAATTATTGATCTTGGTGAGCTGGGCACTGAAGTCGGCATCCTTGGTGGTAAAGCTTTCATAAGCCACCACGGAACCGGGACCGTTCAGATCTTCCCAGGCCGCTTTGAAAAATTCGGCCAAACCCTTGGGATAGTCGCTGGCCACGTCGTAAAGTACGGCCGCCTTGGTAAACCCGAATTCTTTTTTAGCAAATTTGGCGATAACCGGTCCCTGAAAGGGGTCCAGAAAGCAGCCACGGAAGACAAACGGACGATCTTTGGTGGTGGTGGGATTGGTTGACCACGGGCTGACCATCGGGGTGCCAAGTTCGTTGGCTTTTCCGCCGGCGGGTACCGCCTGTTTGGAGGATTGGGGTCCGACGATAGCCAGCACCTCGTCTTCGGTGATCATTTTGGTATTGGCTTTAACGGCCGATTCGGCCTTGGATTCATTGTCCTCGATAACCAGTTCCACTTTGTATTTCTTGCCGCCGACCTCAATGCCCCCGGCTGCATTAACATCTTCCAGCCACATCCGAGCGGCAAATTTGGTGCCCTCCCCTACTTTGGGGATATCACCGGTAAGCGGCGCATTTATTCCGATCTTGATGGTTTCCGGACCTTTCGGACCACAGGCAACAAACAACAGCGATACGACAAAACATGAAATGATTGCGACAGTAAACAGTTTGGTTTTCATCATCAGCCTCCTTTTTGTTATCGTCAAACAAGTTGTTATGGACTCCTCAACACACTAGCCTTAGAACCGGAAAAACGATTGGCTCTGTAACACAGAGAAAAAAAAAATTCAATGCTAATCACACCCTAACCCGGATAAACCGATTTTGACAAAAGCGGGGCGGGGAAAAAACAATCCAAGGGCCGAAATTTCGATATTCTAAATTTTCCCCAAATATTTTGATGATATCATTAAAAAATAAATTATTTATTGACAGAATCCCCAATATTTTTTACAGCATGACTATCCGTCATTAATAACGAGTCAATTCTGATCCCATGCATATCGACAAAATCAATCTCTCTATTATCAAGCATCTTCGCAGCGGCCGAAAATCCTTTAAAAAAATTGCCGAACAACTGTCGCTTTCTGAAAACACGGTTCGCGCCCGGGTCCACAAACTTATTGACAATGGGATTTTAGAAATTACCGGTCTGGTGGATCCCGAAGCTGTCAGCGGGCACCGGATCGTCATTGTGGGCGTAAAATTGAAGACCATGGACCTTGTCAAAAAAGGGGAAGAATTCAGCAAATTAAAAGGCGTTATCTCCGTTAGTGTCGTAACCGGACGGTTTGATCTGATCCTAACGGTATTATTAAAAACCGGTTTTGGTCTTCTGGAATTTTACACCCAGGAAGTATCCAAATTAAAAGATGTACAATCCGTGGAGACCTTTGTAGTATACAAGAGCTATAACTTAAAAATCCCGTATGTGATAGATTGATTGTAAATCAGGAAAACGAGGGAGTCAGTTCGTTTATTGTGATACCTTATTTTTTTAGTATCTTAGTTATAATTTTTTTGCATTTTATGGCAAAACATTTTCGCCACCAAGACACCAAGACGCAAAGATGAATATTTACCAAAGGTTTCCCTTTGTGTCTTGGTGCCTTTGTGGCAATTTGTTTCGGTTTATCCGGGTTAGGGTTACCATTCAGTTCTCCTCCGGCAACAGCTCCGCTATTAACCTGCTGAGTTCTTCGGCATCGGGAGGTTTCTCCATGTAAGCCTCGGGTTCGGAGATCTGCCTTCCGCTTTGAGGATTCAAAACTCTGATGGAATGGAAAAAGGTTTTTTTGGCAATGGCAGACAACATAATGATGGGTATGCGGCCAAGCCCTTCATCCTTTTTAAACTGCTGATAGGTTCGGATCCCGTCTTCGATTTTGGGCATCATGACGTCGAGGATCACCACAGCCGGCAAAAGCGATCTGGCCTTTTCCAGGGCCGCAGCGCCGTCTTCAGCCACAATCGGTTCAAGCCCCATGGTTTCCACGACGGTCGAAACAAAAATCCTCATATCCGATTCGTCATCCACTACCAAAATTTTCTTGTTGCCCATCGTTAATATCCGTCTTCCGTAAAGAAATGCCTAAAATTATTGAAATAATTTATATTTTTTAAATCATAAATTAAATATTGAACCAATTTCATAAAATCTGCAAGGGAAAATCGGCAGAGCGATCCGGGTCAGGTAATCATTATAGGTTTGTTCGTATACGTGTTCTTTTTCCATTTTCTTGGCGCCTTTGCGTGAGACAAAATTATTCAATTAGTGCAAAAGCCCGCACCGGAAATGACCCCATGCCTTTCACCGGTGCCGGCACCGCAAAAAATTTGAATCCGGTCTCCGGCAGGCGGCCCAGATTGCACATGTGTTCGACAATGGGGATTTCGGCCCCTAGCAAAATCGTGTGTACCGGTCGCGTTGCGTCGGTATTGTCGTCGATATTCAGGGAATCGATGCCCACCAGCCCGGCGCCGGCTGATTTCAGATACTCGGCCGACTCCCGGGTTAGAAAGGGGTGATCTTCGAAATATTGCGTGGTTGACCAGTGCCGGTCCCAGCCGGTATGGACCAGAACGGCTTTGCCACTCACATCCTGATCTTTAAATAGATCCGGTGTGATGGCCCTGGTTCCGGGATCCGCCAGAAATGCCTGACCGTCAAGGTTGGCCACCGATTCAAGGTCAAACTGCGACAGGTCCTTGCCGCCGGCATAGCGATGAAAGGG
Source organism: Gammaproteobacteria bacterium (assembly GCA_049190255.1). Classification (GTDB taxonomy): domain Bacteria; phylum Desulfobacterota; class Desulfobacteria; order Desulfobacterales; family JAFDCJ01; genus JAFDCJ01. Next base: position 9,988 of record JAIVWA010000091.1, read on the forward strand.
TGCATCAACATAGGTTCCGGTATTGGCCACCATTTCAATTTTGCCGATTTGAAAGGTTGTTCCTTGGGCATAATGCTCTTGGGAAGCTTCCCTGCTCAAATGATCGGTTATGTTCGGCCCCGGCAACCCGGTATAGGTAATCATACCATTTTCAATCGGGTGACTAAGATCAACTATATTTACCATATCGCATCCTTGGCAATATCAAATCAGAAGGGGTATCTGTACCGTGTAATTAAAAATAGCGTCCAGATACCTCCTATTTTACATGCTGCAAGAAAATGACCGAAACGATTTTAAATAACTTTTCCTTCCCAAAGCTGTTCCAGGAAAATGTTCCAGGGCAGTATTTCAATATTATCTTCCGTCCTGCGGGGATTAAAATCCAGCGACACCAATATGCTTCGCCGTATTGAATATTCTTCTTTGAATCGACGTAATCCTTTTAAGTGGGAATCATTGGCTAACTTCGTCGATTTTACTTCAATGGATATTTCATGATCTCCGAGAATGAAATCAACCTCAACCCCGGATGAGGTCCTCCAAAAACAGACCGGGTAAAATAGTTCCGAATAACTGGAATGTGCTATGATTTCCATCCATATAAAATGTTCAAAAGCCCGGCCAAAAAGCTCGGACCCCTGTAAGATGGTTCCTCTGCGGCTAAGGTGAATCACAGGGGCAAGGTCAAAAAAGTAGAACTTGGGGCTGGTGATAAGTCGCCGCTTTTTACGTTTTCGAAATGCGGGTAACTGCCGTCCAATCAGTGTGTCTTCCAGAATCTGGAAGTATTCCTTTACCGTCGGACTGGAAACCCCGCATTCACGGGCAATGTTGGTGAAATTTAGGATCTCACCATTCGACAGAGCTGCTATTTCAAGGAATCGGCTGAAGGCGGGAATATTCCTTGTCAAAGCTTCTGCAACAATCTCTTCCTTAAGGTAATCCCCAACGTATGATTGGATCAGTCTCGCAGGTTTCGCGGCATCATAATGCCGAGGTATCAATCCTGAATTCAGCGCTTTTATCAATGAAAAATCGGGGATTTCCGAACAAATCAACGGATACAGTTCATAGCGGATAGCACGCCCGCCAAGCAAATTAGCATGACCATGCCTTAATTTGCGCGCACTCGATCCGCATAAAATAAACCGTAACCCCTTATTTTCCATCAACCAATGAACTTCATCTAGAAGAATTGGGATTTTTTGGATTTCATCTATAATGATCGGATCTTTTTGGGAGGTG
>JAIVWA010000092.1:0-1279 GCA_049190255.1 Gammaproteobacteria bacterium
TCAAATCCCTTGGGCGATTGGCATATTGAGGAATGACCTTTTGGAATGACGATTGACGAATGAATAAGAGAGGTTCAAGGTTCAGGGGTTCAGGGTTCAAGGTTACTAATGCGAGCGAAAATAAGTAGACATCGGGTTGAGCATTATTCTCAGCAGTTGCGCGGTTCTAGGGGATGTCTATATTATAATGATCACATTAGTAAGATAACCCGGAACGTTGAAATTTGAGGCTTGTCCAAGGCTTGCTTCTCGCTGATATTCCGTGTATTGTATTTCCGGATTGAGCGTTTGACCTTGCAGATTTCAATGGGTAGAATTCCTTTATTCTTTCCGCCTGCGGCGGATCAATCTTCATTCGTCATTCCAACGGGGGGGTCACATGAAAAAGAAATTATTTTTAGTTACAAACCTGGCATTTCTATGGATCGTCGGCGTCTGCCTGGCCGGCGAAGCTCCCCAGCAAATCGGTGTATTCATTCTGAACCACAATATTGCCGAATTCAAAGATTATGTCATTATGGAAACCGCCTTGCCGATCCGGCATATGGAAAACATCGAAGAGGTGGAGATAAAATCGATGAAAGGCATAAAAAGCGGATTGATTGCCTATGCCACCTGCACGGCACCGGGAAACATTGTCAGGATCAAACTGAAGTACAAAGATTCCAGCAAAAAATTTTATGAAGAGCTTCTTAAACGGATTAAAAAGAAATTCGGTAAACCCGATGAATACCGGGGAGACCCGTTTCACATTGTCCTCAGCTGGAAATGGTCTTTCATCGACAAGAACAACCATCGCATTACCATGACCCTGCAGCACAATTCGATGGATACGGAAGAAAAAATTGGAAATTCCATCAAGCTGACCAATCGGGGGCTAATCGAGGAGGACCTGAAGTGCTACAAAATAAAGGCACTTGACCAGCGGGAAAAACTGCGGCGACGTGACTGGAAGGTCATGACACCCGGGTTGTCCGGCTGGGATTTGTATGTACCGCAATAATTTCTTCTTGAGCTTGGGTGATGGGATAATGCAAATACTAAATTACAAATCCCAAATAACAAATCCCAAATAAATAACAATGACCAAAATTCCAAATTCCAAATGTTTTGGTCATTGATAATTGGATATTGTGATTTATTTGTAATTTGGTGCTTGTAATTTGATATTTTATACTTCGGTGTAAAATCAATCGAGTGTTTATCTGCGAAAATTTATTACCTCTACGATTTTAAACATTGATTACCAACTGGAAACAACTCGCCTGGAACGGTATCC
>JAIVWA010000092.1:1289-11202 GCA_049190255.1 Gammaproteobacteria bacterium
TCAACCTTGCATTACTCCATTACTCCATTACTCCAATACTCCATGGCTCCATTTCTCAGACATTGGTATCAACACCATCAATTTATTGTTTATGCGACTTTAAGCCTTGACCACCAACTGGAAACAACTCGCCTGGAACGGTATCCGTTTTAAAATACCCGCCGACTGGGAAGTGGGGCAGATCGGCGCCCGCCATCTGATATTCGAAGATGAAGCCGTGCCGGTGATGGAGATAAAATGGGGAGTTGTGAAAGGGGCTTTTTCCCACAGAACCCACCTGAAGCGACTTGCCGCGCTGCAATCCAGACGGAATAAAATTAGTGTTGCTGAATGGATCCTGCCGCCGCACTGGGAAAAGGCCTTGGCGGATTTTAAGGCCGGCGGATTTTTGTGGCAGAGCCCGGAGGCCAGCGGTCGGGGGGCCATTTTGTTCTGCGCTGTCTGCCGCACCGCATCACTGATACAATTTTTTGGGGACAGCTCGGTTGAACGCGAAAAAATATTATTGACGGTTCTAAAGTCTTTTCGCGATCATAGCCAGGATGGTTGGCTTCTATGGTCCATTTTTGATATCAGGGCAACCCTGCCGCAATCCATGCAGCTGGTGCGTTTCCGGTTTGAAGCCGGCAAATTTGAGCTTGAGTTTAAATCCGGCAGGCACAACATCCACTTGCACCGCTGGGCGCCTGCCGCTGCTCTTTTGGGCGGGCGGGATCTGCATGCATTTTCCCGAACGATTCCTGAATTTTCCGAAGGGCACCCGCAGCCGGCGGCCGTTAACGATTGCGAAGCAGTTGAGTGGAGCATATCGCCCGGCAGCGGCTGGATGCAAAAGCTGGGTCGATTCAAAATTAAGCCGTCATTTTATTGGTTTCGCCTGTGGTGTCTGGAAAAGCAAAACCGTATACTGGCTGTCCGGGCCGAAGGCAAGAGTCCTCTTGACATTCAGCTGTTGAATCAGATTTGTGAAGATTATGAAAGTCTTTAAAAAGAAACCCGTGGCAAAGCATTTGTCCCGGTTGCAGGCGCTGGGGCATAAACCGGTCAAAAGCCGGCAAATTTCCGAAATCCGGTTGGAAACAGGCGAGGTGATCATCGAGTATCCACTGGCTGTGCGGCCGTTGATAGCCGCCGTTGCCAGGCGTCTGGGTAAAACGCAGGAGGACCTAGTACAAATCAAAAAGCTTCAACTCGATGCTCTGGGAACATCGGTATGGGACCTGGTAGACGGCAGTCGCTCAGTACGCCAAATTATTCAAATTTTTGCGGAGACCCATCGTTTAGAAAACAGGGAGGCCGAGGTTTCCGTGACTCGTTTCATCCGGGAACTGGGGCAACGCGGTCTGCTCGGCCTGCGGTGAGCCAGAAAATCAGTTGAATAGTTTATTGGTTGATTAGTTAAATAGGTTAGAGGTTTTCAATCTATTTGACTATCAGCCCCCGCAAAATAAACTCAATCAACTTAATCAACTCAATTATCCAGTATCCAGCATCGAGTATCGAGTATCATCCCAAAGTAAAACCTTTGGTTTCATACCTCGTTAACTAAATACCAACATGGTTTCTAAAAAGATTTAATCGCGTCATCCATGGTTGCAACGATCGGCAAAAAAGAATCAAAGCCTGCAATTTCGAAGACTTCTTTGACATAGTCCTGCATGGAGCAAAGCATGATGCGGCCATCTTCGCGTTTGATGGCTTTGGTGGCTTTCAAAATCACGCGTAAACCGGCACTTGATATATAGTCAAGATCCTTAAAGTCAACAACCAAGTTTTTCGATCCGTCTGATATCGCCTGAAAGAGCTTTTGCTCGAATCCCTGCGAGGTGTTTGAATCGAGGCGACCGTTGAGCTTAAAGATATTGATGCCGCCTTGTTTTTCCTCAATGATTTCCATTTACCGTCCTCCCGGTTGGTGTGTTTTATCCGTAATAAAAAAGTCCCTAATTGAGCGGACAAATCGCAATTAGGCGTTAATCGTTATTCGTCTGTTTCTATCTTTTTCTTCAGATTTAAAACGTTTTTATCGCCGCATCGTTCATAGCATACTTCATCCATCAACTTTTTCATGATATGAATTCCCAATCCGCCGATTTTGCATTCCTCAACAGAGCAGGAGACATTGGGTGTCTCAAAATCAATGGGATTAAATGGCTTGCCGTCATCTTCAATACACAGGCAAAGCTCGTCATTTTGCGGTGTAAGGGTCACCTTGATGATATGTTCCTGGTTGTCTTTAAACCCATAGGAAATAATATTGGTGAACAATTCGTCTAAGGCCAGATTGATCTCGAATATAAGCTTTTGGGGAAGTCCAAATTTTTTGCCAAACGTTTCCAGGTTCTGGCATAATTGGTCTAGTTCGTCCAGGCTGCTTTTGAGTTCAAATGAATACTCTTTTGTCGCCATAAACGCCTACCTTATTCATTGATATTGATGATTGATCCGCCTTCGGTGGAAATATTTGTGGTATTTTGTCTGTGCTATTTTTTATGCGTTTTGTATTGCCAAAATAAGCGAAAAAACGCAGTCGATTCTTCTTTTTTTATTTTCATCAATGTGGAACCTGGATGTGCACGCAAACCTGAAATAAAAATGAAAAAATTCCTTAAATATTCAATATTCAATTTAAGTGTATCTCGGTCCTACTGTCGAGACTCAGATAAGCGTTACGCCTAATTTGCTCATACACTCACCGCACTGATCGGCACGATCTGTAAGAAAACGTTCTTCCCAGTGCTCAATGCTTTTGGCTACGGCATTGCAAATCTTGGCCAGCAAATTCGGAAACTGCTCCATAGTTTTTGAAAATTTTTCACGGCTCAATAGCAGACAGGTTGTTTCAGTAACGGATTTCAAAGAAAACAGGCGCCGGGTTTCGCCCAGCAATGTCAAGCCGCCGATGAATTCACCGGTTTGGCATTCTCGAACCGCGATTGTCTCTCCGTTGTCTTGGCGCTCAAGTAAGGCCCGGCCGTTGATGATATAGACTGCCTGGCCGTCATCTTCGTGCTGGCTGAATATGTACTCGTCCTGGTTGAACTTCTCTCTGGTACAAAGATAAGCGAAAACCTTAAGGGTTTCAAGTGGCAGTCCGGAGAAAAAATAGATTTGCCGCAATAATTCCAGATTTTCCTGGAACTCACTAGAAGGGGTCGAATTATTTCTTTCCAACGAGTTCATACAGCATTCCTTTCCGGGCCATCAGTTCATCATAGGTGCCCATTTCAAGAATTTTGCCGGCTTTCATGACCGCCACCTTGTCAAAGTTTTTGATCGTATCCAGTCGGTGTACCACCGAAACCACCGTGCTTTTTTTCTTCCAGCGGGTTTCCAGCAGGTTCTGGATACGTGCCTGGGATTTGTTGTCCAGCGCGGATGTCGCTTCGTCCATAATCAAAATTTTCGGAGCTTTGAGAAATACCCGCGCGATGGCCAGCTTTTGCTGTTGTCCTCCGGACAACTTATCGCCCTTCGTGCCGACCTGGTAATGCATTCCGATTTCAATAATGGTTTCCAGCAGGTCTTCTTCAATTAACAGCTGGATGATGCTCTGGTTGATTCGTTCCTGGGCCTGGGGGTTGCCGGTTTTTGTTTTGCCAAAGAAAATATTGTTTAAGATCGTCTGGGAGTAGATATACTGCGACATTTGAATGAATGTAAATGCCTCCGGGTCATCCTCGGAAATTTTTTCCCGGAACAGGGCACGACCCTCCAGGATCAGTGTTTCCAGGATTTCCGGCAAGGCCGCCATTTTGTGAACACCGGGTGTAAACCGCAGCGCCAGCTCCAGCAGTTTGCGGTGATCGTCATCCTCCAGTTCGTGTAATTTCTTCTTCTTCAGGCGCTCTACCAGCAGCTTAAAATCATCCAGTTCCTCTGCGCTGATCGGGCTTTGCTCAAAAAACACGGCATCCGGCGGCAAATTGCCTAAAATGTCTACGGTTTGCCGGCACAGCGTCACACCTAAACTCAGCAAGGGCCGGGTCAGGTCCGCCGTTTTCAGGAACTTCAGAAAATACGGGTTCTTAGACAGATTCTCATCGCTAAATTCACTTTTGTTGGGAGCGCCAAACGTCAGGTTTTCGACCACACTGGAATAATAAAGATATCTATCTTCGTCGAAAAACTCGACATAATCCGCCAGGTCTTTCCCGTAATCCTGCTGAAAATTCTTGCGAACCTTGACGATAGTGTCTACCAGTTCTTCATTTTTGTCATGGGTTAAAATCGCGTTTAAACCAAAGCGCAATACGTCTACAAAAAGTCCGGTTTGATGCAGTACTGCAATGATGTCATCAAGGGTGGGCTTTTGCTCGCCGTTTTCCTGGCCGTTGCCATCTATTTTAGCCATACTGGAATAAAGAATATTTTCCTCGATGGTGCCGTCGAATATAAACGGGCTCTGGGCGACAAAGCCTAAGTTATTTATTATGTCTTTTTTGGTAAGGCCGGATACTTCCTTGTCGCCGATCATTACGCTGCCGCCGGTGTATTTGTAAAGCTGGCCGATACACATAGCCAGTGTGCTTTTGCCGCTACCGGAAAATCCCACCAGGGCCAGATGCTCGCCTTCTTGCAGGGACATGTTGATACCGTCCAGCAGGTGGATACCGGTGTCGGTAACAAAGGATAAATCCCTTACCTCAACAGTGCCCGCCAGTTCCATCGGGCCGCGGTCTTTAGGCTCAATCGCATGTTCAGGTTCAACATCAAAATATTCCATGGTCCGTTCGTAATTGATTTTGCCGTCCTGGTAAACCTGGTAAAATTCGATCAGATCTTTCCAGGGATCAAATAAGCGTTCCTGGGCGGATAAAAAAGCAACCAGGGCGCCCAGTTCCAGCTGGCCTTTGATGGTTAAATAGCCGCCTAAAATAAACACCAGAAAAGGGCCCAGGCCGGTGAAAAACCCATTGGCTGTCTTAACCGCGAACCGGTACAGGCTCCAGACGATCCTGATTTTCATCAGCCTGTCCACCAGCGAGTCATATTTGCGGTTTTCTATCCGGTAAGCGCCGTTGCCGTGAATCTCATGTATACCGGAAATAGATTCCGCAATTCGAGCGGAGAAGGTGCGGGCGGCATCCACCCGCTTTTTGTTGGCCTTGTTGACCCCTCTTTGGAGCAGCGGTACCAGGAAGACGACGATCGGGTAGATACTCAGCGACACCGCCGCCAGGAGAGGATTCAGCCAGAAAAGGTAGACGGCGAAAGCCAGCAGGGTCAAGACATTGGTTACCGGGCTGGCCACGGCCATTCCCACAAAATTGCCAGGCACCGTCAGCTCTGTGGTCAGGGCATTTACCACTGTTCCGGGCTGGGTGTTTCTGAAAAAGTTTAACGGCAGTGTCAGGATATGGTGGTAGAGTGCTTTGCGCATGCGGGCGGTGGTGCGCTGGGTGATGAGGGTTTGAATGATATTGGTCAGATATTTCAGTAAGCTGAAAAAAAACACCGCCGTCAGGTAAATACCGCAATACCTAATCAGCAAGTCAATGCGCTGTAGTTTGATGGCTTCGTTGATAACAAGCCTTTGCATTTCAAGGGGTACTACCCTGGCAAACACCATTACAACGATGATCAGCAGAAGCAGTATCTGAAGCTTGAGATTGCCGGGGATTATCCAGGAAAACAGAGACCGTTTAACAATAAGGGGTTCAGCTTTTTCCATGGGAAGCTCCCTCACCCGCAGAGATTGGTAAGAATGTTCATTTTTGCAAAAGGATTAAGTAAGATTCAAGAGTACAGTTAACCTATGAATTCGTAATTATTACTATTAATGTCGGCCGATGACAAGGATAATCTTGTGAACCGCAGGGTATCGTCAGAGTAATTGCACAAATCAATGCTGGACAAAAATTACCTCACGCCAAGGCGCTAAGGTTTCTATATATTTCTTTGCGTGAGAAATTAATAATTTTGCCTAAATAATGTGATTTTTTGTTGATATGCGAAAGAATGACTTAGCCCTTTAGTGAACCGCAATTTTTAGGGAAATAGTAAAAATCACCAAATTTTGGCCTTTGTACGTGGGTCTATGTTAGTCACATAAGCGTAATAGTCAAGTTTCCATCTAACCCGGACCAGCCGAAACAAATTGCCACAAAGGCACCAAGACACAAAGCGCAACCTTTGGTTAATATTCATCTTTGCGTCTTGGTGTCTTGGTGGCATAAATGTTTATACACAAATTTTGAGCCGATTGGTTGCTTGCCGATGATGGTGGGTTGTTTCAGGCCGCATAAATCAATGCTTTTATTTTGACAAAACTTTCAATAAAAGACTATATATACAGTTTCAAATAACTCAGGGGCCTGCCCCTGACTGGAATGGCCGACTCCGCCGAAATGGTTCCGAAGGCCGGATCGAAGCAATGGTTGCGACGACTGAATTGGAATGCTGGAATGAAATTTTTTTTGTGTGTATTGGGCATGGTTATGATTATTGAAGGGTTGCCGTATTTTGCAGCTCCGGAAAAAATGAAATACTGGGTGCAAAAAGTGGTTGCGACTCCCGACAGCTCATTACGCCGGCTGGGACTGGTGCTCATGGTTATCGGGTTGTTTATGGTTTTTGTCGGACGAACTTAATTCGATGATTTCGAAAAACCCGAACTCATCGAGTGTTTGGTAATTAATCCATCCCTTTACAAAGGTTTTGAAACACCAAACACTAAACACTAAATACCAGATCATGTTTTCCCTAAACGATTACAACTACCATTTACCGGCAGATTTGATTGCCCAGCATCCGGTTGATCAACGGGACCGATCGAATTTATTGTGCCTAAAGCGTGAAACCGGAAAAATTTCACACCACCGCTTCAACCAAATTGGAGATTTTCTCCAACCGGGTGATGTTCTGGTGATAAACAATACGGCGGTCATTCCTGCTCGCCTTGAAGGCCGCAAGGCGACCGGCGGCAAGGTTGAAGTTTTGATTTCCGATTACATTGGCGGATTAAAATCCATCAAGGAAAGCGGTGATTTTGTCTGCCGCTGCATGGTGAAGGCTTCCAAAAGGCCTGCCCCCGGCATGCTGCTGTATTTTGCAGAAGATCTGAAAGCAGAGGTTTTAGGGGCCTGCAACGGAACCCATACCCTGAAGTTTTCTACCAGCGGTGATTTTGAGAAAGTGCTGGAGCGCATTGGAAAAGTGCCGCTTCCACCTTATATTAAGAGGAATTCCGGTGACCTGAACCCCTGTGATGACCGATCCTCGTATCAGACGGTGTATGCCAGTCACAAGGGTGCCATAGCCGCTCCCACGGCCGGGTTGCATTTTACGGAAAAGCTTCTTAATCAATTGAAAGCCGATGGGATTCAAATTGCAGCCCTGACCCTGCATGTGGGCTACGGTACGTTTTTGCCGGTCAGAACGGATGATATTCGCCAACATTCAATTCATTCGGAATCGTATGCGATTTCTGAAAAAGCAGCTGAAATTATAAACTCCGCCCGGGCCGGCGCCAAGCGGGTCGTCGCGGTGGGCACCACCTGTGTGCGGACGCTTGAATATGCTTCCGATGCTAAAGGAGAAGTGGCGGCCGGTAGCGGCTGCTGCGACCTGTATATATATCCCGGATACGAATTTAAAACGGTTGATGCGATGATTACCAATTTTCATCTGCCGCAATCGACCCTTTTGATGCTGGTATCGGCCTTTGCCGGCCGGCAGAATGTGTTAAATGCCTATCAGGAGGCCATCGACCGAAACTACCGGTTCTATAGTTACGGGGATGCGATGGTGATTATATAGCAGCCGGATAACAGCAGGTATAGGGTATAAGGTTGAAGGTATAAGGCTAAAATGATCCCGAACCTTCAACCCTATACCCTGTACCCTATACCTTATACCAGCCTGCCCTCCAAAGCCCGTAGGGCAAAGGAGGGGAGGCAGGTTCCAGAGACGAGAACATGTTCCAATTTCAGCTAACCGCCCAATCCAGCGATTCCCGTGCCCGGGCCGGGGTGATTCAGACCGATCGCGGAGCCATTGAGACACCGGTGTTTATGCCGGTGGGGACTCTGGGTTCCGTAAAATCCTTATCACCCGAGGAACTGCAGGAGGCCGGCGCCCGGATTATTCTCGGCAACACATACCATTTATACCTCCGGCCGGGTTGTGATGTTATTCGCAAGTTTGACGGGCTGCATCGCTTTATGCACTGGGATCGACCCATTTTGACAGACAGCGGTGGTTTTCAGGTGTTTTCCCTGGCGAAGCTGGCAAAACTTTCTGAAGAAGGCGTCACCTTTCAATCTCACATTGACGGTTCCAAACACCTCCTGACGCCGGAAAAGGCCATAGAGATTCAAACCTGCCTGGGATCAGATATTATGATGTGCCTGGACAACTGCATTCAATATCCGGCCGCCAGGGCGCAAAGTCTGGCGGCCTTGGAGGCGACCACCAAATGGGCCCAAAGATGCAAGCAGGCCTGGCAGGAAACCGAAAACGATTCCAACACACTCTTCGGCATCGTTCAGGGGAGTATGTTCAAAGATCTGCGCCAGAGATCCGCCGATGATTTGATGAGTATCGGTTTTAATGGTTACGCCATCGGTGGACTGAGTGTCGGGGAGCCTGCTGAGATGATGCTGGAGATGGCGGATTTTACGCTACCGCTTTTACCGGAAGATAGACCCCGGTACATTATGGGGGTCGGTACCCCTGAAAATCTGGTTGAACTGGCAGCCCTTGGCGCCGATATGTTCGATTGTGTGCTGCCGACCCGCAACGCCAGAAATGGACAGCTGTTCACACGAAACGGCGCCGTCAACATCAGCAACTCGCAATATAAAGACGATACCGAACCGATAGATGCCGATTGCCGCTGCTACACCTGCCGCAATTATTCCCGGGCCTATCTGCGTCACCTTTACCTGGCGCGGGAACTGCTGGCATATCGTTTAAACACGATCCATAATATTTATCATTTTCTTAATTTTATTAAGCGCATGCGGGTTGCCATTTTAGCCGATTCCTTTGAATCATTTAGAAAAGATTTTTATCGCCAACTGGACAATTAACAGGTATAGATAGAAACCGGGTTGGCAAACATTAACCTAATCCGGATAAACCGGAAATACGAAATCCGAAGCACGAAATCCGAAACAAATTATAAACACCAAAATTCAAATGACCGTTGTGACGGTCCGCCTGCAGGGTGCCTGCGGCGGTTGCCCCATGTCCCAGATGACCCTTAAAAATGGTATCGAGAGAATTCTGAAAGAGGAAGTCCCCGAGGTCGTGTCCGTAGAATCTGTGCCCTAGCGGAGGCCTGCGGCACGTTAGTTAAATAGTTGATTGAGTTGATTAAGTTAATTAAGTTGATTGAGTTGATTGCAAGGGGTGCAGATAGTCAAATAGACTGAAATCCTCTAAACCTAATCAACTATTCAACCATTCAACCAAAGTTGGCCAGTCAACTTAATCAACTAATCAACCAATCAACTAATACAGGGGAGGTGCAATGAAGGTCTTGAAAATCGACCATCTCGGGATAGCTGTTAATAGTATTGATCAGGGCAAAAATTTTTGGACGGATGTGCTGGGATTGGAATTCAAGGGGTCCGAAACCGTTGAAGAGCAGAAGGTCACCACGGCCTTTTTCCCGGTCGGTGAAAGTGAAGTGGAACTGCTCGAATCCACGGCCCCCGACGGGCCCATTGCCAGGTATCTGGAAAAAAAGGGCGAGGGGATTCAGCATGTCGCCTTCCGGGTGGAAAATATTGAGTCTGCCTTGCAGGAGCTTAAAGAAAAAGGAATTCGACTGATCGATGAAAAACCCAGAAAAGGGGCCGGCGGTGCCAAAATTGCTTTTTTGCATCCTAAATCCACCAGCGGCGTTCTGGTTGAGCTATGTGAACGAGATTGAGTTTATAGAGTGCAAGCATATTCTTGTGCG
>JAIVWA010000093.1:0-11103 GCA_049190255.1 Gammaproteobacteria bacterium
CATGGCAGGCGGGTGTTGGGCGTTCATCTTTAAAAGCAACTCTGTATGACATAAATGCAACCTGTAACCATTTACAAAACAATTTAGCGCTTACCAGGTTTATCCCGAGCCCCTCGGCTTATCTGAAATTTACCGACAGGAGATCTTGATGCTTGCCGAACCTTATAATTCATTGCTCAATTCTCTGGCGACCGACATCCCGGCATCCAGAATAATTAGCGATCCTTTGCGAACCCTGGCCTACGGCACCGATGCCAGTTTTTACCGACTGACGCCCAAGGTCATCGTCAAAGTTGAAAATGAAGCCGAAACCCTGGCCGTCCTGAAGGCCTGCCGCGAGCTCAAGATTGCCATCACCTACCGGGCCTCCGGCACCAGTCTTTCGGGCCAGGCCCTGAGCGATTCAGTGCTGGTGGTGTTAGGCCCCGAGGGCTGGCGCGATTACCACATCAGTGAAGACCGCAGCGAAATAACCCTGGGTGCCGCTGTTCTGGGCGCCGAGGCCAACGGCTACCTGGCCCCCTACGGCAAGAAAATCGGGCCGGATCCGGCCTCCATCAATTCGGCCAAAATCGGCGGCATCGTCTCCAACAATGCCTGCGGCATGGCCAGCGGCATCACCGGCAACAGCATGGGGACGGTCCTTGACATGCGGATCATTTTTGCCGACGGCACCGTCCTGGATACCCGCAATGAAGACAGTCGCAAGGAATTTCTCACCCACCGCCGGGATATGGTCGAGGGCATCACGGCCCTGGCCCGGCGCCTCAAAGACGATCCGGAAACCGTGGCCCGCATCCGGCGCAAATACCAGATTAAAAACACCACCGGCTACAGTGTCAGCGCCCTGATCAATTTTGATGATCCCATCGAAATGATCCGGCACCTGATCATCGGATCGGAGGGCACCCTGGGCTTTATTTCCGAGGTCACCTTTCGCACCCTGGATGAACCCGCCCACAAATCCACCGGACTGATGCTGTTTCCGGATATTGCCCGGGCCTGCGAAGCGGTCGTGCTGTTAAAGGATTGTCAGGTGAGTGCCGCCGAACTCATGGACCGGGTGTCCTTGCGCTCGGTGGAGGATAAACCCGGCATGCCGCCCTATATTAAATCCCTGGGGGATACGGTGACGGCCCTGCTGGTTGAAACCGCGGCCGACGACACGGAAGTTCTGCAGCGTCAGGTGGATGAAATCAGCACCAGATTCGCGGACTTTCCCATGGTGCGCGACTTTGTTTTTTCGAGCGACCCCTGGCAGGCGGAGGCCTTGTGGAATATCCGCAAAGGACTTTTCCCTTCCGTCTGCCACGCCCGCCAAAAGGGAACCACGGTTATTATCGAAGACATCGCCGTCCCCATTGAGCAATTGCGCGACTGTTTGCTCGAGCTGCAGGATATGTTCAAGCAGTATGCCTATAAAGACACAATTATCTGGGGCCACGTATTCGACGGCAATGTCCATTTCGTGCTGACCCCCGATTTGTCGGATTCAACCGAGATCGATAAATACAAGGCTTTTATGGAAGAGCTGGCCGCCATGGTGGTGGACAAATACGACGGCTCCTTAAAGGCCGAGCACGGCACCGGCCGAAATATGGCGCCGTTTGTGCGGCGCGAATGGGGCGATCTCGTCTACGATGTCATGCGGGGGATCAAAACGCTTTTTGATCCTGATTTTATGCTCAACCCGGGGGTGATCATCAACGACGATCCCGAGGCCCACACCAAAAATATCAAGCCCATGCCCCCGTCCCACGACCTGGTGGACACCTGCACCGAATGCGGGTTCTGTGAGCGCAGCTGTATGTCCCACGAATTGACCCTGTCCGCCCGCCAGCGCATCGTCATATACCGGGAAATGACCCGCCTGGCTGCAACGGGAGAAGACCCGGCGCGGCTGGCGGAACTAAAAAAGGAGTATGTGTATTACGGCGATCAGACCTGTGCCACCGATGGCCTGTGTGCCCTTAGCTGCCCGGTGGAGATCGACACCGGCAAGCTCATCAAAGCCCTGCGCCATGACCGGTTATCGCCCGCCGCCCGGCAGATCGGCGCCCGGGTGGCCCAGCGGATGGGGACCGTTACGGCCTTTAGCCGCTGGGGGCTTAATCTGCTCGACAGGGCCCACCGCCTGCTGGGATCCGAACGGATGGCGGCGGTCACCGGTGGTTTGCGCGCTGTGTCCGGGAATCGGCTGCCCCAATGGACGCCGGCCATGCCTACTGCTGCCGCCACCGTGAAACAACGAACTTACGGGCGGAACGGAAAAGACCGGGTCGTCTATTTTCCGGCCTGCATCAACCGCTCCATGGGACCGGCCAACGGGCAGGGGTTGGCGCCGCTGGCCCTTACCACCGCAACCCTTCTGGAAAAGGCCGGTTATGACATCATCTACCCGGATCGCATGGACAATTTGTGCTGCGGTATGCCTTTCGCCAGCAAGGGGTTTAGCGAGACCGCCGCCGAAAAAGCCGGCGAACTGGATCAGGCCCTGCTGAACGTATCCGACAACGGCCGCCTTCCGGTCCTGTGCGATATGAGCCCCTGCCTGTATCACATGCAAGAGACCCTGGATGACCGCCTGCAGCTGTTTGAGCCCATCGAATTTACGCTGACCTACCTGGCGCCGCGACTTGAATTTGAGCCGGTCAATGAAACCGTGGCCATTCACACGGTTTGCAGCGCCAAAAAAATGGGTCTGGAAGCCGATTTTCGCCGGCTGGCCGAAATGTGCGCCGGCAAAGTGGTTACCCCGGAGGTGACCTGCTGCGGTTTTGCGGGTGACCGGGGGTTTACGGTGCCCGAGCTGAACGCCTTCGGCCTGAGGCGCTTGAAAAAACAGCTTTCAGCGGATGTCAATGCAGGGTACTCTACCAGCCGCACCTGCGAAATCGGTCTGACGACTTACAGCGGAATTGACTACCGGTCGATTCTATACCTGGTCGATAGATGCACCCGGCCAAACCGCAGGGTATAAGGTACAGGGTATAAGGTGTAAGGTGTAGGGTATAGGGTGGAAGATAAAAGGTGTCAGGTGTCAGGTTTCAGGATAAAGGGCGCAAGGCAAAAGGAAAAGGTAGCAGGTGTAAGGTAAAAGGCTTTGGGCGCAAGGCTCACGGCTCAGGGCTAAAAAGCCTAAAAAGACAAAATCCTTGGCCTTGCGGTTTTAATTACGTTCCGAAATCCACAATCTAAAATCCCAAATCGGATGACTCCCAAATCTAAAATCCCAAATTGAATCAGTCCATCTTTTTCCAATCCGAAATCCGAGATCCCAAATCCCAAATCGAAAGACCCGCACCCCGCAACCCGAACTTATTCATACCAGGAAAGAATCTCGCTTTGATCCGCCCGCCCGGTTTTAAATTTATTTACCGGTGACGACTCATCCGCATACCCTAAAGCGATGCCCAGCACGATCTCCTTATTTTCCGGAATGCTCAGAACACCGGCGATATCAGGGGCATAGGCCGTGATCAATCCGATGGGGCAGGTCCCCAGTCCTTTGGCTTCGGCGGCCAGAAGCAAATAGGATACGCTCAGGCCCAGATCGAGATAACGGTTTTTAGGAAACAGCCGGTCGATGGTGACAATAATTGCGATCGGCGCTCCATAAAAGGAGCAGCTGCCCTCTTCAACAAACCGGTTCAGGGTTTGATCCGTTTCAGCCACCCGGGGTTCCATGAGATCGGAGGCCGCGCGGCTGCGGCGGGTGAATATTTCCGGCGGCCGGGTCGAGGTGCCGGGGCCGCAGGGAACCTGGCGTTCGGCATGAACTTTGAGAAGGCGTCGAACCAGGCGATCCTTTTCCTGGCCGTAGACAACCACATATTCCCAGGGTTGCAGATTGATGGCCGACGGGGCCCGGCCGGCGTATTTAAAGATCTCTTCTATTTCGGCGCGGGCAACGGGTTTGTCCAGGTAGGCCCTGGCGCTGCGGCGTTGTTGCATCGCGGTAAAAATCTCCATAGTTGACTCCTTTTAAGTTACTAATGCGATTATTTTAATTTAGACCTAACCCGGACAAGCCGGAATTGAAGATTGAAGATTGATCCGCCGGAGGCGGAGTGGTATCGCTTCGCTCTGTCTTTTCTATTAAAATCGCACGGTGCGTAATTATTTATTCGAATTTATGACATCATGTACGCTATACATCGACTTCTCACAAAAAAGACGGAGCGAAGCGACACATCAATTTTAGGCACTTTAGGCATTTTTTGATTTAGCCGGGTCAGGTGGAAAAGTAATAAAGGAGGCGCATGGTAAAGTTAAAGATAGCGCTTTATGGTCTGGCGTTTTTAATCACCGGCAGCGGCCTTTTGCATGCGGCCGATCTGGCGGATGGTTTTTTGGGCCTAAAATGGGGAACAAATATTTCCGCGCTGCCGGAATTTAAAAAACTCTCGGGCAAGGATGATGTCGGCTATTATCAGAACCCGACAAAAATTTACACCGTATTTGAGGTTGAAAACCCGTCTGTAATTTATGGGTTTTACAAGGATCAATTTTTCGCCACCTATATCCAGGTTGATACCATCAGGGTGTTCAACCGGGTCAAAGACCATATCAGCGAAAAATTCGGGACGCCCAAAACCATACTAAAAATGAAAATCAACCAAACGATTTACCGCTGGAAGCATAAAGACATCAAAATAAAGTTAAAGCTTTTTGAAACCGAAGGCAAAATGAAGCTGGCCTTCTATTACAGGCCGCTTTCCAATCAATTAAACCAGGCCCAGCGAGGAACCATTCCGGTGGCGCCGACCCCCATCATCGTCCCGGATGACAAACTTAAGCAAGATGCCCGTAATAGCCGTCGATTGAACGAAGCATTGGATGTTATGGGTTTTTAAAGAGGAACGCAAGTGTCGATGAAAGAACACGAATACATCCGACAGACATTGGAACGGTATACAAACAGCAAGCTGGAAGATTTTTGCGACCATGTGCTGATCACCAATTTCAGACAGTATATCAAACGCTTCCAGGAAAAAACCAACGGCAAGGCCGCTGAAGGCAATTTTCGGATTGTTAATGCCAAAGACCAAAACTGCACGATGATTGACTTCGGCATCGGCTCACCCCAGGCGGCGCTCATAATTAACTGCCTGGCCTATCTCGACAATCTCAAATCCGTTATTATGCTGGGAATGTGCGGAGGGATTGACGATATTCTCAAGGTGGGTGACTTTCTCGTCCCTACCGCGGCCATCCGCGGTGAAGGCACCAGTCGCCATTACCTGCCCGATGAATTTCCCGCCATACCGGCCTCATCAGTCAACCTGTATTGCATCGGCGCCGTCCGCAAAGTCGGCCTGACGCCACGGTGCGGAATTGTTTACACCACCGACCGGCGGCTGTGGGAATATGATGAAGTCTTTGTCAAATATTTGAGGACCCAGAGGATCCTCGCCATCGAGATGGAGTTGGCCACCCTTTTTTCAGTGGCTTACCGCTACGAGGTTCCCATCGGGTCGGTGATGCTGGTTTCCGATATGCCCCTGCAAAAAAAAGGCGTCAAGGACAAAAAGCTGTATAAAAAAATCTATTCTGAACACATGGAAAGCCATCTGGAAATTGCTCTGGACGCTGTGACGAAAATAAATTCCAACTGGCGCACGGTCGCCCGCAAGCTTAGCAGCGAGTGGTAGCAATGGAGATGCGAAGTTTCCAATTCATAAATGAGGATTTTTTTCGTTGGGCAAACCCGCGGGAATCCGCCGCAGGCGGAGAAAAAAGACCATTTATGGATGGAAATTAGTTAAAATCCTCAGCCTGGACAACAAAGCCTCAAATTCGTGCGGCGGGATCTGTTGCCAGGGATTTTGGGGAGTGAACTGAAGAACGGATTTGACATCCGGTGAAAACACCTTGCCGGCGTGGAGATTCGGCTCTTTTAGTAAAAATTTGAACCCCTCTCCAAAATCAAGCAGCAGATCCAGATCGTCGCTGTCTTCCAGCAGCTCGACCATCAGGATATTGCGGATCCGTCCCCTGCCCCTCAAATGCCGCTGTCCCTGCTGGTCGGCATAAATCTCAACGATCATATCGTCAACGGCAACCGCA
This sequence comes from Gammaproteobacteria bacterium, assembly GCA_049190255.1. Lineage (GTDB taxonomy): Bacteria > Desulfobacterota > Desulfobacteria > Desulfobacterales > JAFDCJ01 > JAFDCJ01. The sequence goes on from JAIVWA010000093.1 coordinate 6,070, forward strand.
CTGTCGTTTACGGTTACCAGCAGAGCCTGTTCCACCAAATATTCTCCTTCGCCAAATGGTATCCAATTGTCCATCGCTTTAACCCGTCTGGTTTCTTGCGCCTTGTGAAATCCTTAAAAATATCGATATCAGCCGCCGGGTGGAGGCTCACATTCGACCAACGGTCCGCTTTATGATTAATTTTAACGCTCTAGATGAAAAATTCAACTCTTTTTTTTCGAATCGGAATCGGCAATTAATTGTTAGTGTTGCGCCCATCAGCGCCGGAGAATCAAAATTTAGCCGAAATTAACTCTTGTCTTGTTTCGAATAATTGGTGTAAGGGTGGAACTGGATCTGAGGCAGGCTTTCAGGAATATGAGCTAACTTGAGCCGGCGGTTCAAGCATGTCGGATTATTACCACCAGCATTATCAAACCTACCACGAGAAAACATTCCCCGTGGACCCCTCCTCCTTTTTAACCCCCCTTGCCGCCCATCTGAAACCAGGCAGCACCATTCTCGATGTGGGCTGCGGCTCGGGCCGTGATATGCTCTGGCTTAAAGGGCGCGGGTACAACGTCAGCGGATTGGAACGCTCCGGCGGCCTTGCCAGGCTGGCCCGCAAACACAGCGCCTGCCGGGTCATTGAAGCTGATTTTGGAACCTATGACTTTTCCCAAATGGCGGTTGAGGCGCTGGTGCTGGTTGGCGCCATGGTCCATTTGCCCCGCCCCGGATTTCCCATGGTACTCAAATCCATTTGCCGGGCCCTGAAGAAAGCAGGATTCCTGCTGATCACCATGAAACAGGGAAACGGCGCCGAAACAGATCCCCACGGCCGGAAATTTTCACTGTGGCAGGATACCGAGCTGCGTGACGTGTTTCATTCCCAAAGCCTGATAGTTATCGATTTCTTCCGTCAACCATCAATAATCAATACCGATGACATCTGGTTGGGGTATGTGCTAAAGAAAACCTAAAGCAAGACAATTTAAAGCCCATAACCTCAGACGGATTTGATGGGATTTTGAAATCACTTCCCGGGGAATCTCCGGACGGCAAGTAAAGTAACATCATCAAACTGGTCGGCCTCGCCGATGTGGTCCTGAAGGCCGTTTGCAATTCGATCGAGCAAATCGGCGGCAGAGGATGCCGGCGCTTCTAATATCGCTTCCAATCGATCCATGGTAAAAAACCCACCGTCTGAAGCACTGGCTTCAATCACGCCGTCGGTGTATCCCAGCAGAATGTCACCGGGATCCAGGCGGCTTTGCTGGATCTCAAAATTAATTTTCGGCTCGACGCCCACCGCCGGGCCGGTGGTGGCAAGGCGCTCTTTTATGCCTCCGCCGGGGCCTAGAATGAATATCGGTTCATGTCCCCCGTTAATATAGCTCAGCGAACCGGATTCCGGGTCCAGGACCCCGAAAAACAGGGTGGCAAACATGGCAAGATCGCCATGATTCAGGGCGATGTAATCGTTGGTAAGATTGATGGCCTTAAGCGCCGTGATATGGGTCGGATCAACGGATGGATTGTTGGCATAATCGTTCATATCATCGAGCAAAGCGTCACTGCAGGTTAGCGGCAGGCCGTCCAGGGAGGTTTGACCCGAAAAAATACGGATCAGGCTGCGAAACAGCGCCATGAACAGCGCCGCTCCCACACCTTTATCGCAGACGTCGGCGATCACAAAGCCAATGCTGCCTCCAGGCAGCTGGAAGACATCGTAAAAATCACCGGCTACCTGACGGGCCGGTTTGAAGTAGGCCGCCGTTTCCCAGCCCGGCAGCTGCAGCAGCTGGTCGGGCAGAAAATTGATCTGCATGTGCCGGCCCTTTTCAAGCTCATTGTTGAGCTTCTGGGAATAGGCCTCAACCTGTTCAAAACTGACCTGCAGGGCTTCCTCGGCCTGCTTGCGTTCGTTAATAGCATCGGAAATCTGCCGATACATTTGCCGAAAGGCCCCGATCACCTCACCCAGCTCATCGTTGCGTTGAACCGTGGCGGAATAAAACTCAGGCGTCTGTTGATCACGGCTGAGGGCTTCCCCGGCCCGAACCAGGTCCTGTCTCAAATTCAAAATCGGATTAACCACGATCCAACGCAGGGTAAGCCAGGTACCCACCGTTACAACCAGCGAAATGATCACCACCAGGCCGGCAACCCGCAGAAAGAAGGCAAAAAGACTGTCATTGATAGATGTTGAATCATGGCGAAGAATCAAGCGATAATCTCTTTGAAGCTCCACCGGCGAACAGGCGATATCATAGCGGGATCCGTCCCGGTTCAACAAAAATGTCATGCCGGCCGGATTGACATTGGCAATCATCAATTCCGGCATTTCACCGAATTCACCTATTTTTCGACCATCAGCTCCGTAAAGCACGCCGCCGATAACGACCTTGTCGTTTTCAAGCTTTTTGATATGCTGAAAAAGTTCGTCATCCGATGCATCCGGAGCTACGATCTCCATGATTAAAGCCACCCGGGCGACTGAAATACTTTTGAGCTGAGAAAGAAGTTCTTTTTCGCGGTTCTTGTATGAGGGTATAAAAATCAGGGTTTCAATCAGAATAACGCTGAAAAAAACCCACAGTGCAATGCGCCGCGACAGCCGGGAGGCCGGGAACCGAAACAGTTCTTTTAAAGACATAAGTTTTCTCCTGGGTCGTCCAGAGGTAACCAAATTAGATGTTATTCGTTATTGGTTAAAAATGTCAGAAATGCCTGCATTTTTTTAATGTTGTCTGACCGTTAAGCGATGAGAGTAGTTATCAATTAGGCCCTTGTCAATTTTACCGGCTCGACTGCATACGGACAAATCAATTACTGCCTTACCGCATTAATTTCAAAATTCCCGGGTACCGTATTCTTGGTATTATAATTTGTAAGTCGACTAAACCAATATATTCATTACAATACAATCCATTTAAAAGGAAAATGACCTCCCATTTACCTCTTTCTTGACAATCATAAAGAACCATGGCCTAGTAACCCATCAGCTAAATTTCACTAATTTCAAGGCAAGACTAAATTCATAGCAAGATATCGTTGATCTGAAATTATGACTATAATTTACCTAATCAACCATTCAACCAGTAAACTATTCAACGAGGTCTGTATTATCTGTCTTCTGATTTCTGTCATCTATAAAAACGTTTGATCTTTAACGGAGCCTGCCAATGTTTAAAAAACTGGCCGAAAAACTTTTTGGTAAAGATAACTCCCATCCCTCATCGGACGGTTTTTTCTTAAATGTTCGCTGCAGCGAATGCGGGGACAGATTTCATCTGTTCATCCATAAATCCTGGGAACTGTCCCAAAATTTCGAAGAAGACGGCAGCGTCACCTATTTTTTGAATAAAATGATTTTCGGGGTCGGCTGCCCCAATCGAATCCACGTGGAAATGCAGTTTGACAGCAATAAAAATCTGATATCAAGACAAATTGAAAATGGTGAGTTTTTAGAGGATTAAACAATATGGCAAAATGAGGAGGTGCCGAATGAAAATTACACGGCGGTCTTTCCTCAAAGGAACCCTTTGTCTTGGCGGTGCCCTGGCCTTTCCGGACCGATTTTTAAATGCTTCTCAAAAAGCCAAACATCAATGGACACCGGGTTATGCAAAATTAGAAAACCAGGGCAAACTGGCTCCCAGGATCGAGCAGGCCCGGGCTATTTTCGAAGAGTGCCGGCTGTGCCCCCGAGAGTGCGGGGTGAATCGCCTGGCGGGTGAAAAAGGATTCTGCCGGGCAACATCCCAACTGGTGGTTTATTCCGTTCAGCCGCATTTTGGCGAAGAAGCCTCGCTGGTGGGCCAAAACGGCTCCGGTACCATCTTTTTTTCCAACTGCAATCTGCGCTGTGTGTTCTGCCAGAACTGGCCCATATCCCATGAGGGCCGGGGCAAAGAAACCGACGATAAGACCCTGGCCAATGCCATGCTCTATCTGCAGCAAATCGGCTGTCATAACATCAACCTGGTCACCCCCACCCACGTCATGCCCAACATTCTCAATGCCACCCGAATTGCCCATCTCAAAGGGCTAAGCATTCCCCTGGTCTATAACACCAGCGGCTACGAACGGGTTGAAATGCTGACGCTTTTGGACGGTGTGGTGGATATTTATCTTCCGGATATGAAATTCATGGATCCCGAAGAAGCCAAGATTTATCTGGGCGGCGCATCCGATTACCCGGAGATGGGCAAAAATGCCCTGCTTGAAATGCACCGGCAGGTCGGTTTGCACCAGACCGATGAAGACGGCATTGCGACCCGCGGGGTGATGATCCGTCATCTGGTAATGCCCAACCGGGTGGCCGGAACGGAGAAATTTGTGCGCTGGGTGGCCGCCAACCTGCCCAAAGCCACCTATGTCAACATCATGCATCAGTACCACGTGGACTATAAGGCCTTTGAGTATCTCAAAATCCAGCGCACCATCAGCGCCGAGGAATACATCGAGGCCATAAACTGGGCCGAGCAGTACGGCCTGACCAACCTGGACCCCAAATCGGTGGCGGTGAGGGACTTTTATATAAAGCATGAAAAGAGTTAGTATCGATAGGTGTCAAATCTTGAATTGTGAATTGGATTTGCTTCTAAACTCAGGCTGAGAGTTGCCAGGTAGGTGCTGACAATGTCTCCCAACCGGCTGATTAAAAGCATGCTGGATTAAGTCGGTGATAAATTTAACGAAGTCCTCGGCCTGGTTGATCCATGCCGGTAGCCAACGAGATCCTTGCTCCGTTCCGTCACAGTTGAATTCCTTCTTGCTCGATTACCTGATGGATGGGCATTGAGCTAAGTGGCATATTGTCCCATTCTTTTTTGTTCATTGTTTTTTCATTCATAGAAGGTTAATAGTTGGAATCATAATACATTATAAGCTGTAAGTGAACAAGAATATAAAGGGATTCAGCAAAATATGCAAAAATTATGGGAATTTGAAGATTATGTCGGACATCTGATGCACGCTAATTCGTCGGTGCGAAGCTGGGCCTTTGATGCGGTCGAAAGCCATTTTCCGCGCCGGTTTGCCGCGGAA
>JAIVWA010000094.1:0-11027 GCA_049190255.1 Gammaproteobacteria bacterium
TTTTTTAAAATGGACCATTCGACACAAAGGCTCATGACAGGCCGTTCGACACAAAAGCTCACGACAGGCAGAATTCATTTATTCGACGTTCGACCTGCCCGCAATGCCTTGAAACTGGTGCGAGGAAAATTTAATAATTTGATTCATAACTCAATGATTACGCTAACTCAACGCACTATGCATGGCAGGCGGGTGTTCGATGTTCATTAGTTTCTTCTTCGATTTGACTGGCCGCTTTTCAGGCCAGGCGGCGCTGAACCCTGCCTGCCCTGCGAAGCCTGAAAGGCGAAGCGGGGAACCTCTGAACCTCATTTTATACTGACAGAGTCAATCGACCGGCAGCAGCCTGATCCACAAGCCAAACCAATCTGCCCTGCTTGGTCCGAATCAGTTGGGACGGCAATAGATCCGGCTGGTATTCGCCTTCCAGGATTCTTTTCAATATTTCAGCTTTCTCTTGGCCGCTGACCAGGACAACGATGGTACCGGCATTATTGAGCACGGGTGCCGTCAGGGTGATGCGATTGGTTTGAAACTTTTCGATCCAGTTGGCAACCACCAGGCGTCTTTGTTCATGAAGGGCTTCCGTCCCGGGAAACAGAGAGGCCGTATGCCCGTCCGGACCGATGCCCAGCAGATTAAAATCAAAAACCGGCAGTTCGTCAGTTGTGAGTCGAAAGAACTTCCTTAGTTCCTGTTCATAGTCTGCGGCCACCTTACCGGCATCGGACTGCTCCGTTGGCATGCGGTGAATATTTTCCGGTGGCACAGGCGCTTTGGCCAGCATGGTCTCATAGGCCATCCGGTAATTGCTTTGCGCGTCCTCCGGCGGGACATGCCGCTCATCTCCCCAGAAGAAATGGATCTTTTTCCAGGGAATTTTCGTCCGGAGCGAATCATCTTCCACTAAGAGAGAAAACAATATCTTCGGTGTCGATCCGCCGGAAAGCGCTATACTGAAATCCGGCCTTTGTTCCAAGACTTCAGCGATGCAACCAACCAATATTTCTGCCGCCTTATAACTCAATGCAACTGAATCCTTTACAACCACGATTTCTGAATTGGCTATTCCCATGATAGAATTCCTGAGTTTATAAGAAGTTGGATATAATTTCGATCAGGTCCTGACTTCAGAATTTTCAGGAAATGGTAGTCAGTCCCATCGCCTTAAAATCATCGTCAAAAGAAAGGGCGGGCATTTTTTTAAGTTCCCCCAAAATGAGGACCCGTGTGAGGGCATCGACAAAAGAAATTTTTCTATCTTTGCCAAAAAGATTGAACACTGCAATGGCTTGATGATGTTGGCTTTCCGTGGAATGATGGACTTTATAAAGGTCAATTGACTGGTTGAAACTCAGTGCTTCGGTGTAACCATACTGGTAACGAAGAACGGTCATGGCCTCCGAGACAGCAAACCAGGAAGTATGAATCGCGATTCGGTTCTCCTTGATTTCTTTAAATAGTTCTAGAGCCCGTTTGTGTTTTGTATCCTTTTTTGAAAATAGTGCGATAAAAAATCCGGCATCACAAAAAACGGCATTAAATCCTTTAAGCGTTTTCATTATCGCTTCCGTATAAGATAGATTTGTAGTTTTCAGCCACCGGCAGCAACTCCTCCAATGGCTCGGGTAAGGCCTCAATCGTATCTAAAATTTGCTCATAGCGGTCAACACCTCCCAACAACTCAATCCGGGCATATGGCTTACCTCTTTTGCTGACTTCTAATGACTCACCAGGCTTGAGAAGCTTGTCCAACTGGGTCAGCTTAATTCGGGCCTCACTGAGCTTTAGTTTCAATATTGATTCTCCCATAGCAGCACCTCAATAATTTGTACAAATTTTACAAAAAATTATTATATTTTGTACACTTTGTCAAGAGAAAAGGCAATATTTCGTCCTTACGCCTGCCCTTATAATACCGGCCCCGGCTTTCCTTGGCTAAACCAAGCCTGTATTTTCTTCTGCAGAGATTGTATTTTACAGAAGGCGATATGTAATATATAAAAGAAATAGAGCTGACATTCAATTTACTTTTTTTTGCATCGTATCTAAAAGTAAAATCGGATTTCATCCTTTTTAAAAATCTGAAATCCAAAATCTAAAATCCGAAATCTTTTTGGGGGGTTTTTAAATGCTGAGCAACATCAATCCAACTCAAACCAAAAGCTGGCAAAATCTATCGGATCACTATGATGAAATAAATTCGATCCGGATGAAAGATCTCTTTAACCGGGACCCGGAACGGTTCAAGAAATTTTCCCTCAGGTTCAATGACATTCTGGTGGATTACTCTAAAAACCTGATCACGGAAGAAACATTGCAGTTACTTCTCGGCCTGGCCCATGAAAGCGGTGTCAAAGCAGCTATCGACAGCATGTTCACCGGCGAGAAAATAAATGGCACCGAAAACCGGGCCGTACTGCATATTGCCTTGAGGAACCGGGCGAATACCCCGATCAAGGTGGACGGCACCGATGTTATGCCGGACGTGAAAGCCGTACGGGAGAAAATGAAGATTTTTTCAGGCCGGATAATTTCCGGAGAATGGAAAGGGTATACCGGAAAAAAGATTACCGACATTGTCAATATCGGCATCGGCGGTTCGGATCTGGGACCGGTAATGGTCACCGAAGCACTGCGGCCCTATGCTGTAGATGGCTTGTCCGTTCATTTCGTTTCCAACATCGACGGTACCCACATCTCCGAGACACTGAAAGGCCTGGATCCGGAAACGACCCTCTTCATGGTGGCCTCTAAAACCTTCACCACCCAGGAAACCATGACCAACGCTTTTAGCGCCCGAAGCTGGTTTTTGGATCACGCCGCCGAACCCGCCCATGTGGCCAAACATTTTGTAGCCATTTCGACCAACGCTCAGGCCGTGACTGAATTCGGCATTGATAAGGATAATATGTTCGTCTTCTGGGACTGGGTCGGCGGCAGGTATTCCCTGTGGTCGGCCATCGGGCTATCCATAGCCTGCTATATCGGCTTTGATAATTTTAGCGATCTGCTCCAGGGGGCCTATGAGATGGATCAGCATTTCAGATCCGCACCGTTTGAGAAAAATATTCCACTCCTGCTGGCCCTGGTTGGTATCTGGTACACCAATTTCTTCGGCGCCCAGTCGGAGGCAATCTTGCCCTATGACCAGTACCTGCATCGTTTTCCAGCCTATTTTCAGCAGGGAAATATGGAAAGCAACGGCAAATCGGTAGACCGAGGGGGCCATAAACTGACCTATCAGTCGGGACCCATCATCTGGGGAGAACCGGGTACCAACGGGCAACATTCTTTTTACCAGCTGATTCACCAGGGAACCAAATTCATCCCCGCCGACTTTCTGGCACCGGCTGTCAGCCACAATCCGATGGGTGAACATCACAACATTTTGCTGTCCAATTTCTTGGCCCAGACGGAGGCCCTCATGAACGGAAAAACCCGGGCGGAAGTTGAGGCGGAATTGAGGCAAGACGGCAAAAGCGATGATGAAATTCAAAAAATTGCCCCCTATAAAGTGTTCGACGGCAATAAGCCTACCAATTCAATCCTGTTTCAGAAGCTGACTCCCAAAACTCTGGGCAGCCTGATCGCCATGTATGAGCATAAAATTTTTGTCCAGGGGGTAATCTGGAATATTTTCTCTTTTGATCAATGGGGAGTTGAACTGGGCAAACAGCTGGCCCAAAAAATTCAGCCGGAATTATCTGATGATCAACCGGTAGACACCCATGATGGATCAACCAATGGCCTGATAAACGCTTATAAGGGGATGCGGAAATGACAAGATAAACCTAAGATTGTCCAAAGCCCTTGAGTCTTGCGACGTGGAGTACTGGAGTGATGGAGTATTGGAGTGTTGTAATAAGATATCCACCTTTTAACCACTACTCCAGCGCTCCAATACTCCAACACTCCAAAATTAGTTTGAAATGAAAACCAACGTTGGATCAGCCTTCTTTTCGGTTATAAATCCGATATTTCAATTGGGGCGAATTCATCAACCCTTGCCACCGAAATACTTCATAAACTGAATTCTTTCATAGGCCGCAGGATTACTGCTTTTAGCCTGGCTCATTTTTCCTCTGAAATCAGATAGACTGTTGAATCCCTGCTTGGCCATCCATTGTTCCACGGTTTTGAGCATCTCTTGAATATAGCCTCTGTCATTTTTATAGAGCGCCGAAACTACCTGAACGGCATTGGCACCGGCCAGCAGCTGTTTTATAACTGCGGTACCGTCATGGACGCCGGTAGAAGCCGCCAGATCACAATTTACCCTTTCCGCCATAATGGCAATCCAGCGCAGGGAAGTCGGCAGGTCAGACGGCGCGCTGAACGTATTGGAGGGTATAACCTCGAATTTGTCGATATCAAAATCCGGGCTGAAAAAGCGGTTAAACAGCACCAGCCCTGCAATACCGGTCTCTGATAATTTCTGGATCATGGGCCCCAGATTGGAAAAATAGTAGCTTATTTTCAACGAGATGGGTATGGTAACCGCTTTTTTCACCTTTTCGATGATCTGAAAATAGGCCGCCTCTTTCTCTTCACTGGAGCGCTCGAAATCAGAGGGTAGAAAAAACATATTGAGTTCCAGAGCGTCCGCGCCGGCCTTTTCAATCTGGGATGCAAAAGAGAGCCACTCATGGGAATAGATGCAGTTGACGCTGGCAATCACCGGAATGGAGACACTTTTTTTAGCCTCACTGATCAGGGTGGTGTATTTATTTAAATTATCCTCTTTGATCTTGTAATCATAGTAATCAAATTGGTCCAGGTCGTAGCCCTTGGACTCGGCCTCTTTCAGAATATCATCATATTCAAAAGCGATTTCCTCCTCGAATATAGACTTTAAAACCACTGCGCCCGCACCGCCCTCCTCGAGCTGTTTGATGCTTTTGACCGAATTGGTTAATCCTGAGCTGCCTGCGATCACGGGATTTTTCAGCGTCATTCCAAGGTATTGGGTTGATAAATCTGCCATTTTTTTTGCTCCTTTCGGGTTGGTTACATTTGTCTATATTATTTTTTCACCTTGCCCTGCTGTTTATAATCGCCAGCAGCGTTCGGTTCTGTTTTCGTTCAGGCATTAATCAAACAAACCGGGGTAAAACCTTTGCTGTTTTTACCCCGAAACAATAAGATCTTTGTGCTATACTGTCAATTAATTTAGATCTAACGGGTTGGGATTTTTCAACCCAGAACGCAGAACCCCCTGGCCCAGACCTGATTTACAATGCTCAATTATTTAGATTCATATTTGGGAACCTGACACGGGCCGTAATATGATCTTATAGGTCGCACTCTCCGAGGCGTAGGGTCGCACCGCTACGAGCCGGAGGCCAGGGCGGGCTGAACCGCTCAACCTACATTAAAACAGATCCACCAGATCATCCCCGCCGCCGGGCATTTCACCGTGCTCCTGTAAATATTTCTGGAGCAGTTCACTTTCACGCTGGGAAAACATTTTTTCTTCTTCGAATACAAAATATTGCGCCGTGACATTGTCCTCCAGCATTTCTAAAAGTGCCTGGCGAAGATCGGCGGTTCCCTTAATCGATAGAATCTTATGATCGGCATCCAGCAGTTGCAAGACACCCTCTGCTTCAGGCAGCTGGTGGATGTGTTCTTCATCAAAAGGCAGCCAGTGTGCCGGAGGAGCAGGATTGCATCCCAGCAACAACCGCAGATCACACTGCAGACAGCGTTTGGCTTCTTTGACAGCCTGTTCGGCGCTGTAACCGGTGGCGACTTCGTCAAAGCTTTTAACGCGGGCCTCCCCATCGAGCTCCGGCACCTTTTCACGAACCCAGCCGGCAAAGCCCTCATCGCGCCCCAGACGAGGGTCGGGATTTCGGCGCGGAAAAAGGACCTCATCTATCTTCCCGGATCCCCCCAGGGCTTTGTCAATGGATTCGGCCGCCTGCCGCCCGGCAGCAATTGCATGGATGATGGCCCCCGGCATTTTAACCGCATCGCCGCCGGCATAAACTCCCGACATCCCGGTTTCAAGGGATTTTTCATCCACAACAATCAGCCCCCGGTCCACCTTGATCTGACCGTTTTCCTCTATAAATGATAGATCAGCAGCCTGGCCGACGGCCATAATGACCTGGTCCACCAGAATACATTCCTTTTTTTCGCCGAACTCGGGACAAAAGTTGCCGTTGTCATCAAACACGCAGGTGCACTCTACCAGGTCCATGCTGGTGATATTGCCGTCCTCGCTGATAATTTTATCCGGCCCCCAGGAAGGCATGACTTCGATACCCTCTGCTTGGGCCTCTTCAAGTTCCCGGGGGCTGGCCGGCATATCCTCTAAACACTCCAGGCAGGCCATTTTCACATCGGTTGCCCCACAACGACGCGCTGTCATGGCAACATCCACCGCCACATTGCCGCCGCCGATAACCACAATATGATCCTTGAGATCGACCTTTTCGCCCTCGGCCACTTTTCGCAGAAATTCAACCCCCCAGAGCACGTCGGGCGTATTGCAGCCCTCCAGAGGAATGCGGCGGCTTTGCTGGGCCCCCACGGCTAAAAATACGGCCTCGAATCCGTCATTTTTCAGTTGATCGAGGGTAACATTTTGGCCCAGGGATTGATTCGGTTGAAATTCAAGGCCCAGATTAATAATGTCCTTGATCTCATTGTCCAGCACATTTCGCGGCAGACGATATTCGGGAATTCCATAGCGCATCATGCCGCCGGCCTGACTGCCGGAATCAATCAGCGATACCTCATGGCCTTGCTTGCGCAGATAAAATGCGGCCGTCAAACCCGCGGGTCCCGCACCGACCACCGCCACCTTTTTGCCGGTGTCCGGGGCAACCCTGTTTTCATTTTTCCACAGACCATTTTCATCATCGGCCGCAAACCTTTTCAAGGCACAGATGGAAATGGGTTCATTGACTTCACCGCGCCGGCATACCGCTTCACAGGGATGGATGCAAACCCTGCCCAGTACGCCCGGAAAAGGAACTTTCTCGCGAATAACGGCATTGGCCTCATCAGCTTGGCCCTCGGCAATCATTCTTAAATAACCGGGAATATCAATATGGACCGGGCAGGCAGCCTTGCACGGCACGATGTCATTTTCTCTTGTACCGGCCTCAACCGCCTTGTCCACTAAAGCTCCGGTCGGGCACACCTCAACGCAGGCCGTGCAGAACTTGCAGCCGGAGGCCTCAAGGGTTTCCGCCAATGTGCCGATTTGGACCTGTCCACGTTCATCATAAATAAATCCGAGGGCTTCGACACCTCTCAAATCGCGACAGGCACGCACACACCGTGTACAGCCGATGCATAGATTGTAATCGCGTTCAAACAAAGGATGATCTTTGAGCCGTGCTAAATTGGTCGGGACCCATTTCGGCGTTGAATCCAATAGGCCGACATAGTTGGCCACGTTTTGCAATTCACAGTGACCGAACTGCGGGCAGCAGCGCTCATTTTCGGGCACATTAGCGGAACACTGGGTTCGGGAGCAACCATCCTGCTGGGCACAGGTCAGACAGGCATGTCGATGACGGGTCATAATGGGCAATAGTTTTTGCCGGCGTGTGGCTTTGATACGCTCGTTATGGGTGATCACGACCATTCCGGCTTCGACTTCGGTGGCACATGACCCCATCAGCTCGTCCTGCCCCTCAATCTCTACGACACAGAGCCCACAGCCATTATAGGGGTCTTGCGGCATGGCATTTTCCAGTTTTTGAGCCCCCCGGTAAATCGCCGATGCGGCCGCACCGTTTTTGGCCGGCGGTAAATCCGGGTGGTAGCACAGGGTGGGAATATATATGTCGGCACCTCTGGCGGCCTCTAAAATAGTCGTTCCCGCCGGGACTTCAACCTGCTGCCCGTCAATGCTTAAATTCACGATATCCATAAAAACCTTTCAGGTTTTAGTTACTGCCTAGGTTGACCGGTTCAGGGTTCACCGTTCAGGGTTATCTTTCTTCGTTGGCCCTACTCGTAGACGAGCTCATAATTTTGGCCTTCCGCATTTTTTTCTATTCCGCCTTCCCTATTCCGCCTTCCGCATTCAGATTTCCCACTTCCAACTTCCCAATTCCATGCTATCCCACTTTTTTCTTATTGTTTTTAGAGTTTAAATGACAGCATACCTTAAATCCGCAATCCAAAATCCCAAATCCCCAATCGAAACATTCCGCATTCCGCATTCCGACTTCCCAATTATTTTTTTCTGCCTTTGCCTTTCTGGCACAGCGCATACCCGAACAATGCGGCTCCGGCGGCTCCGGCAATCTGGGTATCCCATTCGGTTTGCATGCGCTCAAGACCGATGATCGGCATCAACCGGTCCATCACCCCGCGGTTTTTGGCCATCCCGCCGGTCACGGCAAATTCGGGTTTGACGCCCACCCTTTCCACCAACGAATAAATCTGCTCGGCCATGGCCTTGCAGTAAGCGGCCAGCACTTCTTCCTTACTCCAGCCTTTGCGCAAAAGCCCCAGGGCTTCTGATTTGGCGTAAACCACACAAGTACTGGAAACGGCCTCGGGCTCGTCTCCCTGAAATTCGAAAGATTTATCACCGACCTCATTAATCGAAACACCCAGCAGGTCGGCGAAAACTTCCATACCGCGTCCGGTGCCGGCGGCACATTTATCGTTCATTAGAAAATTGGAAACCTTGCCCTTTTCGTCGCACCGGATGGCTTTGATGTCCTGCCCGCCGACATCCAGCACCGTTCGCACCTGGGGACCGTAAATAAATTTGGCTCCCCGGGCATGACAGGCAATCTCGGTTATAGACCGGTCGGCAAAGGGTACGTTAACCCGCCCATACCCGGTCCCGATGCAATAGTCCACCCGGTCTTCCGGCATATCGGTGGTTTCCAGTGCAAAGGCTAATGCATTTATGGCACTATTCGGGCTATCTGATCCGGTCCGCATGTTGCCATAGGCATAAATCCGTCCATCTGCCATAATGACGGCTTGCGAACTCACAGATCCTACGTCGATACCGACGGTGATATATTGTGCGTCATTCCAGTCGCTATCCGGATTTTTCCAGTTGGATTCGGTCCACCGCCAGAATTCTTGATGTTGTTCTTCGGCCATTTCCATATCCACGCTGTGAATGCGAAATTCGAAAAAATTAAAAGATATTATCCTTATAATTCCGCATTCCGCATTCCGCATTCCACATTCTTATGTATCATGTCTATATTTTGATTTATGAAGACTGATGTAATGTTAGCAATTAAATCTAATTACAGACTAGGCTTCCTCGGCAGCTACAACCGCCGCACCCACTGCTGCGCCATATTCCGGTTCATCCGGAATGTAAATTTTTTCCACTTTCAGCTCACGTAACATGGCCGCCATAAAGCCGGGATTGTATCCCAGGCCTCCGATCATAGCGACATCCTGATTGACGCCGATTCGGCGAATCAAGGACCCGATCCGGCCGGCCATGGAATCGTGAATCGCCTTGCTGATATCCTGCTTTTCCGTCTTGGCATGAATCAACCCGACCACCTCGGACTCAGCAAAAATAACGCATTGGGCATTCATGGGAATTTTTTTATCTGATTGGAGACACAACGGTCCCATCTCTTCAACGGTCACTTCCAGCGCCCGGGCCATGGCTTCGATGAAGGTACCGGCACCGGCGGCGCATTTTTCATTGATGGCAAAATCAACCGGGTTGCCTTTTTCATCGATTTTGGCCGCCCGTCCTTCCTCGGCCCCAACATCCGCCACGGTGCGGGCATTGGGAAAGAAAAAAATGGCGCCTTTGGACATGGCCTTGATATCATTGACATCATTGTCTGCAATTTTAACGGCATTTTTTCCGGAACCGGTACCGCAAATTCGCTGGATATCATCTCTGACAATACCGGCGGCCTGAATGGCTATATCCAAAGATTCTTCAACAGCCTTTTCCTGATCAAAACCGGTCAGTACCATGCCCTTACCGATGACCTCTCCGTCTTTGAGAATGACGGTTTTGGTGTTTTTGGCACCACAATCAATTCCTGCTGTAATCATTTTCTTAGATCTCAATAGCTAATCACTAAAATCAATATTGCTAAACACCCCAGTACGATTTAGCATGACTTTGTTTTTCATCTCAAGGACACAGGCCGGTCTGAACTCATTCTTCCAGCGCGGATATCCACCCCGCCAGACATATTTTAGTAATTCCTGAAATTGATTCCGAGAAAAGCGGTAAATGCCAATCTCCGTTTCCATTTTCTTATTGTCAACCGCAACCGCAATCTCCTGCAATTTAGCGTATTTTGATATTATCCCGGTCACCAGTGATTGGGTTTGGGCGCCTTCAGGGTTCTGCTTAAATTCTTCGGGTTGCCGCGGAAACGGAAAGCGACGATAAAGCTCTCCCATAAAACCCGTGAAGCGCACACCGTGGATAGCCCCCATCAAATCGCCAATGTCTTCTGCCTCGATTACCTGCACCTTCCAGGAAGCCCGATAAAACGGCTCTCCGGCATTTTCGGCCATATACCCTACATTCCTGCAAAAATCGTCGGCAAAGAAAAAATAGTGGTCACAAAGCAGCATATCCGATTCGATATTGAAGAATCCGAAAGCGATGGTGCCGTGACTGAGGGAGTCAAAGGCCAATGGCATGGGAATTTCTCCTTATATTCGTAAAAAGACGGAACCAGAAGTCAGCGGGAAAATATCAGAATGCGGAAGTGGGAATGCGGAATGCGGAATTTTTATTTGGATTTTTTACCGATTGTAGTAAAAATAGCCACCAATTCATCAGCTTCCACGAGTAATTCCTCTAATAACTTCCCTTTTGCAATTCCAGACTCCTTCAATAATTCTAACCAGTAAAGCGATTCATCCGATTCCTGCTCAACTATGCCGATTTTAGCCCTAAATTCTGCTTTTGATCTCGCTCGATTGGCTTCTCTATAATTCGCCCCTACTGATGTTCCCGCTTTTAATAATTGTCTGCCGATAATATCTGCCTCCCTAGTACGAGGAAGGGACGCCACCAGTCGAATAATCTTTAAGGC
>JAIVWA010000095.1:0-10976 GCA_049190255.1 Gammaproteobacteria bacterium
TGCTATATTTTAAATCTCAGCGGTTTTATTCTTCCTCTCTGTTATAGAGCATATCGAGGTCCTTGAGATCATCTCCCAGATACTCGCGTTCATTTTCACCGAGGATGCCCATGGACAGGCAGATCAGGGTCCAGAGGTGAACGTTATGCCAACCGCCTTCGTAATATTCACTCAGATCATGAATCTGAGCGTGGCAGTTATGGCAGGGGGTGATGCAATAGGTCGCGCCGGTGGCCAGAATCTGGTCGGCTTTGAGCTTGCCGAACGCTCTGCGGGCCTCGGGCATCCCGTTCTGCAGGAAGCCGCCCCCGCCGCCGCAGCAATAGTTGTTGGATCGGTTGGGGGTCATATCAATGAAATTTTCTTCTCCCACCACCGCTTTGGTCACAAAGCGCAGGTCTTCGGCCATGGGATCGCCAAAGGTTTTGCGCACCAGCTGGCACGGGTCCTGGACGGTAAATTTTATCTGACGCTCTTTGTTCCAATCCGAGTTGACCTTTAATTTGCCCTCCCGGATCCAATTGGCGTAAAGGGTTATGATGCTGGCGATTTCGAATTTGTGCTCGATGTTGAACTTTTGCAGTCCGACCCGGACTGCGAACATTTCGTGCCCTCACTCCGTGTTGAGCCAGTACTTGCAGCCCAGGTCATCGACGGCTTTGGCCTTCGTTCGCACAATGTGCTCCCAGGCATCAAGATCAGCCATGAACATACAGTAGTTTTCAGCCGCCCAGCCTTTGGTGCCATAGGTCCAATCGCAGTCGACCGCCTGAAGAATCTTCCACAGCGGCACCATCTCATCCGGCTCTGTTACAGGCTCCCGGGAGTTTTGATTCAGGAAATATTCGGCACCCTGTTTGTTGACCGGTGCTTTGAGATCCTCGAAACCGGGCTGGAGCTGTTGCACCTCTTCCAGCACGTCCTCCACCACAAATTGGAAATCTTCTTCACCCGCCCCCATGGCACTGCAGGTATCATTTTTGAGCGCCATGTCGCAGGAGCCTATAATACCCTTGGGCCGCTCCTCCCGCGGTTTGTTCTTTCTGACGTTGAAAACCAGCTGCGGGATGTCGATTTTCATCGGGCAGACATAGATGCACCGCATGCACAGGGTGCACATCCAGGCCCAATCCGAGCTCAGAAGCTCATCGTCCATTCCCAGCGCTGCCATCCGCAAAAATTTGCGGGGGTCCATATCTTCCAGACCCGTGGCCGGGCAGCCCGAAGAACAGGCGCCGCAGGTCAGACACAGGTTCAGATTTCCGCCTTCGGGCAGGATTTCCTTGACTTTGTCTATAAACAAGCTTTTTTTCTTGCCGCCAATTTTGATTGCCTCTTCAGTCATACTCTAAAATCCTCCATTGATTTTTTTCCCTTAACCGCGTGCGCCCCCGATTCATGGGCGCAAATTTTTATTGATTCAAATTGTTCAGCAAATTGTAAGATGAAAAAAAATAATAAAGGAACTTTTATGCCAGAATTTTTATGGGGTGTCAACGAATCTCTATCAAAACAGTAGGAAAGCGTGGAATATTTTATAACTACTTGAAATCAAATAGATAAGTTTGGGGCGATGTGTCAGGAGAGCATTATGCAAGTCAGGACTTTTGATCCCCAATATTCTATTATTCCATTGGTTATCTGACAGCAAGCACTGTCCCTCTGGGGTAAAGTCAAAGCCTGGCCTTTCGGATCCGGATCTTTACTAACCCGGAATTAAAATCGTCGACCCGGTGGTTTTGCGGGCCTCCAGATCCCGGTGGGCCCGGGCGGCTTCTGCCAGGGGATAGGTTTGGTTGACCTCAATTTTTACCGCACCGCTTTGCACCACTTCAAACAAGTCCCCGGCATGATTCAACAAATCCTTCCGTGCGGCGGTATAAGCCATCAAGCTCGGCCGGGTCAAAAATAAGGATCCCCGGGCTGCAAGCTCGCCAAGGTCTAAGGGGGGGACCGATCCCGAAGCCTGGCCGAAGGAAACCATCATGCCCATGGGGCGCAGGCAATCCAGAGATTGCATGAAGGTGGCCTGCCCAACGGAGTCGTACACCACGTCCACACCGTTTCCACCGGTTATTTCTTTTGTTCTGGCCGTGAAATCTTCATCATTGTATAAAATGGGGTGATCACACCCATGAGCCCGGGCAAGCTCGGCTTTGGCCGGCGAGCCGACGGTACCGATTACCGTGGCCCCCAGGTGTTTGGCCCACTGGCAGACAATTGAGCCGACGCCACCGGCAGCGGCATGGATTAAGATCGTGTCGCCTTTTTTGACATCGTAACATCCCCGCAACAGGTAACGGGCCGTCATACCCTGCAGCATCATGGCCGCTCCCTGCTGGAATGAAATTTTCTCCGGAAGTTGTACCAGCCGGTGGGCCGGGATCCTACGCACTTCAGCGTAGGCGCCGGGCGGAATTCCGGCATAGGCCACGCGGTCGCCAACCGCCACCTCGGCAACTCCTTCGCCGATTGCTTCCACAATACCGGAACCTTCCATACCGGGTGTGGCCGGCAACGCCGGCAATGGGTAGAGACCGGTACGATGATAGACATCAATAAAATTTAATCCCACGGCCTCGTGGCGTACCAGCGCTTCCCCCGGCTCCGGTTTGCCGGGATCAACATCTTCCCAGCGCATCACCTCGGGTCCTCCGGTTTCATATATACGAATGGCTTTTGTCATGGTGCCTCCTTATTTAGTTGAATGGTTAAATAGTTCCTTCTCAATAAATCTGCGGTAATGCCTCCTTGCTGATAATATGCGCTTTCCAAAAAGGCCGTATAAACTGTCGCATTTTGCCTGCCGGAGATGTTATTGTCAAGAGGTCGGTCCGGTCACCCGGCTCTTGACACCCCAAGGGCTTTATCCTATGCTGCCCTGATTTTGCATGAAAATAAATGAGAAAACTTTAAAAATCAAAGGTTAACATGCTGACCGGGATACAACAACCATATAGCGTTACGGCGGAGAGCTTCGAAACCCTTTTCACTTATTGGCGCAATTCAGATTTATCTCTCAAATGGGATTGCTTTTTTGTATTACCCCCCTGGTTAAAGGTCTGGTGGAGTACATTCGGCTCCACCTCTGAGATGTATCTTTGTGCTGTAAGACATGCAGAAGAAGTCATCGGTATAGCACCGCTTTTGCTGGAAAATGAAACCGCATCATTTATGGGCGGCACTGATGTTTGTGATTACCAGGATTTTATTATCGCCCCCGGAAGGAGTAATGATTTTTTCAGTGTGCTGCTTGACGATCTGAGCGGCAAAGACATCACCGCCTTAGATTTAAAGTCTGTGCGTCCTGATTCAGCAACGATGCTCAAGCTTGCGGATATTGCCACCAAGCGCGGATGCGAGGTCATATGCAGCCAGTCGGATGTTTCTTTCGAGTTGGATTTGCCCGCAACGTGGGATGAATACTTGCTGCAGTTAAAAGGCAAGCAGCGACATGAAATACGGCGCAAACTGAGACGATTGCAGGAAGCCGGAAATATTTCCTATCGTGTTGTCGAAGAGGTCAAGGAGGTAAAAAAGGAGATCGAAACCTTTTTTGAGCTGTTCAGATTAAGCAGAGAAGATAAAAAGATCTTCATGACTGATAAAATGGCCTCGTTTTTTCGGTCATTGGCAGAGATCCTGGCGGCTGAGAAGATGTTGAAACTCTTTTTCATGGATATAAATGAAATACCGGTCGCGGCGGTATTGTGTTTTGATGATAATTCGAGCATATATCTTTACAATAATGGATTTGACATTAGATTTAACTCACTGAGTGTCGGTACACTGTGTAAGGTGTTCAGCATCAAAGACAGCATCGAAAATGGCAGACATAAATATGATTTTTTGAAAGGCGCCGAAACCTATAAATATCGCCTGGGCGGCAAGGAAATGCCTTTGTACGAATGTAAAATTAAATTAAAAATCAAATAATGCTGTAATAGATTTAAAATAAAGCGGCCACGTGAACCATATGCAGCACGGATTCTGGCCTAATGTTGAAGGAATCTCTGGTGGAAGAAGAAAAACTGAATATTGCGATGTTTAGTATTCATTCCTGTCCGGTCGGCGAGTTGGGAACAAAAGATACCGGTGGAATGAATGTTTATATTCGTGAACTTGCCGGCGAGTTGGGCAACAGAGGACATCGCGTCGATATTTATACCCGGGTTCACGATTCCAGCGATCCGCAGGTTATTCATCTGAACGAAAACGCACGAGTTATACATTTGCGCGCCGGGAAAAACGGCTATTTGCATAAATTGGCGATTTATCCTTACCTTGATGATTTTACCGGCGCTTTAGAGAACTTTATGTTGCGGGAAAGCCTTCATTACGATCTGATACACAGCCATTACTGGCTATCGGGTCAGATCGGCCGATGGGCCCAGGCCCGTTGGAATGTGCCCCATATGCTGATGTTTCACACCCTTGGGGCCGTCAAAAACGCCACCGGCGTGGGGGAGGAAGAGCCTTTGCTTCGCATTACCACCGAAAGGCAAATAGTCCAACAGTGTCATCGCATTATTGCCGCCACCCAAAGAGAAAAATCCGAGCTGATGCGATTTTATGGTGCCCAACCGGAAAAAATGAGCGTGGTTCCCTGCGGTGTGAATATGGAGGTATTTCAACCCGTAGACAAAGCGTATGCCCGCAGACAGCTGGGTTTTGCGGATGATGAAAAAATAGTTTTGTATGTCGGGCGATTTGCAGCTTTAAAAGGCATCGACCGTTTGCTGAAAGCCATGACGCATTTGCGCCACCACAAGGAGCTCAAACTGGTAATTATCGGCGGTGATGGTCATGGCGCGCCTGAATTTAAAGCCTTTCAACGCCTGTCCTCTGAATTAGGCATTAATGATATGATATCGTTTATCGGCAGAATAGAACAAGACGACCTGCCGCCGTATTACAGCGCAGCGGATCTCCTGGCGGTACCGTCATATCACGAGAGCTTTGGGCTTGTGGCTCTGGAAGCACTTGCCTGCGGGACGCCGGTGGTCGCAACGGAAGTGGGTGCCATGAACAGTGTTATCTGTGAAGGTAAGACGGGTAGCGTTGTGGCGGATTCCAGGCCACTGGCATTTGCGAGGGCCATCCATGATTTTGTTTCAAAACCGCGTCATGCGATGGAATCAGTGGATTCCATTCGTAATTCGGCTCGCCAATTCAATTGGTCCCATATTGCGAAAGCCATGATTGAAGAATACGAGAGCATGCTTGCTGAATTTAATTTTTTGACGATGCCAAAAACCTCTTCGAAAGCAGCGTTTATTTAATCCGCCAAACGGGTATTCATTTTCTCACCTTAATTTTCTCTTTGTCTCGAGTTTAACAACCTCGGTTGACATCGAAACCGAGAAATTTTTTTAAATCATCTTTCAGCGCCGCTGCGGTGGTGAAAATGATCCCCTGGATTCCCAGTTTCCGGGCGGCCTCAACATGCTCTGGGGTGTCATCAATAAAGACGGCCTCCCCGGGCTCGACGCCTAATCGTTCAAGCGTCAGCTTGAAAGCGGCAGGGTCGGGCTTGATCATACCTTCATCCCCCGAACAGAACACCACTTCAAACAGGTCGCGCATCTCCCAATCAGCCAGCCAGCGCGTTAAATCCGGGGGTGAGTTTGAAAGAATGGCCAATTTATAGCGGCCGCGCAGTTTCCGGATCAAATCCAGCACGGCTTCGTTGATTGCTTCATCGGCATGATAACGGCGGCGAAAACGATTAACTTCATCAGCCGTGTTTAATCCAAGCTCGGGTCCGATCAGATGCCAAAATTCTTCTGTTGTTTTGCGGCCAAGCAGGGTGTCTTGCCAGGCCTGGCTGCCAAACATGATGGAATTGATCGTATCGGGATCCAGGCCCAATTCCGCTTCATAGGACCGAAACAGGGAGAGCGGCTTCTGGGCGGTTATGACCCGCCCAAAATCAAAGATAATGGCTTTTATCATATCTATATTAACTTCTTTTCATACCATTCCAATATCATCGATTCTTTAAACCCGACCGATTCATAAAGTCCGCGAGCTGCAGGATTTTCTTTATCGACAGTTAACTCAACCCGGCAGATATTGTTGCACTTCAAATATCTTAATCCCGCCAACAACACTTTTTTGCCGATGCCCTTGCTGCGATATTCCGGATCCACACCCATCATATGAATTAGCCCTTTGTTTTCTTGAGGGTCCGGGCCGGCTAAAAGGATTTTTCTGGTCCAGCAATACCCGACCGGTCTATCTCCCTCGTAAGCCATGGTGACGTCTTCAGGGGAGCAGCCGCTCAAGTTGAGACGGTAGACGATATCCTCTGTTGTATTGGGGTTAAATCCCCATGAGCCGATAAAGCAGCGGTTTTGAAGCCCGGTCAATTTGTCTTCTTCCCCACGCTGAAGTGACCGCATGTTAAATTCACCCGGGTTGACATCAGGCAAATGGGTATTGCAAATGTCCAGCTTTAATTCCAGGAAGTGGCGGATAAATCGAAAATCCAAGTCCGACATTAAGCTTTTAGCTGCCGTATTCGTTTCCGGCATATTAATCTGCGCTACCTTTACACCTGAATTTTTGGCATGCTGCAGGGCATAACGAAACAACTTGATGGCCACACTCTTTTTTCGGTGTTGATGATGGACGAGGCCTTCCACCAGCGCGCGTCCAATTTCTAATTCCAGGAAGACGCTTATGTAGCCGATGATGCTGCCGGTCATTTTTGCAACAAATAAATCCCTTTCAGGGAAATATTTTGGTACTGCCAGCTCTTCGGCGATATGATGCGGTGAAAGAAGCTTCTCGGAGGGCTCACGTTTTTCTGCTTCCATTCGAAAGCGGACATAGTTATCAAAGTCGCTATGCTGATAATTTCTGATCGTATATGTGTTTTTGCTCATTTTATTGCAATTAAAATTTCAGACCTCGTTGAATAGTTTTAACGATATCTGTATATAACATGAATGCCACTAAAATTGAAAATACGGAAAAAATATTTTGGCTTCTTTCATTTCTTGTTTTGATGATTATTTATTAAAGGCTAAAGATACAAAACCAGTGAATGATGCTCAGGAGGTTTACGGTGACAACAGAAGTTGATGTATTGGTGATATCCCCCCATCCGGATGACGCGGAATACGGGGTTGCCGGCACGGTGGCACGCTGGACGCGGGAAGGCAAGAAGGTCATCTACGTCGTGTGCACCAATGGCGACAAAGGAAGCAGTAACCCCGACATGAAACCGGAAGACTTAGTTGAAATTCGGAAAAAAGAACAATTGGCCGCAGCCGATGTGCTGGGAGTCAGCGAGGTGATTTTTTTGGGGCTCCCGGACCAGGGCCTTGAAGAAACACCACAATTTCGCAAGCAAATTGTGCGCTTAATACGGCAATATCGGCCGGAGATTGTCGTCACCTCGGATCCCTATCGGCGCTATATATGGCATCGAGATCATCGCATTGCAGGTCAGGTGGTCTTAGATGCCGTTTTCCCATATGCCAGAGATCACTTAGCTTACCCTGACTTAATTGAGGAGGGGTTGCAGCCGCACAAGGTGAAAGAAATGTTGTTTTGGGCATCGGAAGACATCAACTATCGCTCCGATATCACCGCTACATTTGATCTTAAAGTCGAGGCCCTGCGCTGTCACCAGAGCCAGATGCAAGAACTCAAGGTTCCCCACCCGGAAGGCTGGCTCAGGCAGCGATGCAAAGATATCGCCAAAGATGATAATTTTGAATTAGGAGAAGCCTTTCACCGGGTGGAGATAATTTGGTAGAGAGCGCTAAATATAGTGCTCTTAGTTCTTACGCTTTTTGTTTATTCTTTAAAATTATAAATAAAATCTATTTGATTCCGGCCCTTATGATGACAGCCAAACCACATCCCCACAGAGATCCGGATCATGCGGCTTAGAGGAAAACGCCTCAAACTCATGCTTTTCCTTTTTTAATACCGTAGCATCTCCATGGCCGGGATACACTTGGGTTTCATCCGGTAATGTAAAAATCTTGTTCCTCAACGATTCGACAATTTTTTTAAAGTCGTCTGGTGACCATGTTTTCCCCGGCCCCCCGGGAAAGATAGTGTCGCCGGATATTAAATAGCTACCTGTCAGAAAACACAGACTGCCCGGTGTATGACCCGGCGTATGCAGTACTTTGAGTTGAATTTCTCCGAACGAAATCGTATCGCCGTCGTTTAAAAATTGTTCCGGCTTTACCGGTAAGCCACCGGCATCGTCTTCGTGAGCAGCGAGCGGAACATTTAAAGCTGATTTCAAAGCAGCCAGCGCGTCGACATGATCCATGTGATTGTGGGTCATAAGGATATATTTCGGATGGGTTCCTTCAAGCCGTTTTAAAACTTTTTCGGCATCCCCGGGAGCATCCACGATTACGCTGGCGCCGGTTTTTTGGCAGATCAAAAGATAGGAATTGGTGCCGAAAGGCCCCAGACTAAGTCTCTCAATTTGGATGCTGTCGTCTTGCACGATTACTGACATTTGACTCTCCTATGAAGTAAATCGAAAAACTATCGCCTGCTGTCTCTTCCCCTCTACATGGTGGGTCAGGTACGCCGGCTCATTCGCCAGGACACAGATCTCGTTAGTTAGTGGCTGTGGATTAGCTGCCTAAGGGATCAAGTCTACACTCTTGACGGATTTTTTGATTCTGTCAAGAATGAAGACGACCCCTCTGTTTTCACAGCTGCCGATAGAAGTCAAGGCACCCATTCGAAGAACAAAACATCACCGGCGCTGGCGATCGATCCTGATAATTTTGCAGTTTCTTCGCCATCCGGTAAGGATGCAAACAGTTCAAATACCCCGTCATTTTCCTGATCGGCGATATACCCGATGCCTGAATTGTCCGGTGCCCATCTAAACTCTTCAACATTACCGCCTGCTAAAAGGTTGCCGGATACCCGGTCGTTAAATTGACCATCAGGGGTAGATGTAAAAAGTTCGATGGCATCAGCTGTCCTCTGATTGGCTCGATAAGCGACCCTGGCGCTGTCCGGTGACCATGCAAATACCGGTTCGACATCTCCCGCCATCGGGATTCCCGACACTCTCGTATCGCTCAAACGGCCATCCGGCGTCGTTGCGTACAATTCAAAAATGACAGCTGAATCCTGGTTCGCCCGATAGGCAATAAAGCTGCTGTCCGGCGACCAGACAAAATCGGTAACGTCGCCGCCGGTTGCAAGTGCACCGGAAACTCTCAGATCATCGCTGCCATTCGGCCTGACTGTATACAACTCGATGACCCCAGCCGATCTCTGGTCCGCGCGGTAAGCAATTCTCGAGCTGTCCGGCGCCCAGGCAAATGCGGATATACCCCCTCCAATGGGCAAGGACGGTGTGACCTGTGTATGGCTGCTCCCGTCTGGTGATACGGTAAAAATCTGCCGCTCCGTGGAATAGGCTAAGTTTTCGGTCGTCTCATCCGGAGCCCAGGCAAACTCTCGGACGTTGTCACCGGCCGATACCCTGACATTGCCGCCCCCTTTCGACAAACTCGTGTAAAGTTCATTTAGCGCACTGAGTCGCTGATTCGACAAATAGGCAATCCGTGAACTGCCGGGTGACCAGGCAAATTCCGTTACGTCCCCATTGTTCGGCACGATGGTGCCGGATACCTGGACAGAATTTTGTTGGGTGGGTGGGGTGGAAAATAGTTCAAATTCACCTATATTATTCTGATCCGCTATATAGGCAAGCAACAAGCTGTTCGGAGACCATTCGAAGGCTTGGACCGTACCGCCGACCGGCAGTGAACCGGAGACCTTCAGATTGCTGCCGCCTTCGGCGAGATTGGTATACAGCTCAAAGCGCTCATCGATGGTGACGTCGGCCAGATAAGCGATTCGGAGACCATCCGGCGACCATTTGAATTCGACGACATCGCCATCATTCGGCAGCAGCGGTGAGATCCTGGTTGAAGTGCCACCATCCACCGGCACGACAAACAGCTCGAACCGACCGTTAATTTGATCCGTCAGATACGCAACCAGCGTGCCATCCGGTGAAACCTTAAATTCATCTCCCGTTCCGTCGCGATTGATGATACCCGTAAGCGCGATGATGTCTGATCCATCTTCAAATGAGGAAAACAGCTCGATCGGTTCGTTGAGTTTGGTTCCGGACCTGGCGACTGTGAAAACGGCGGGTGGAAAATTGGAAATACCACCGTCTCCGTTATTGCCGCCACCTCCATTGGAATCGTCTTGATTAATGGGATCGCCCCCCATTAAATCCCAACTGCCCCACTTGCAGCTTGAAATATTTGCCAAGCCAATAAGAAGCAAAATTGCTACAAAAGTTCGCAGAATGTGATCTCGGTCAGATTTCATCAAGCTGCCCCATTATGTCGGATTCAACAAATCGATAACTCACCGGTACAATTTCCCCTATGCTGCAAAGATCAATCGACCCGCTCCGTTTTTTAACCTCAGAACTGAAGATTGCGAAAGTTGACTTTATAATGATATCAAAGGTAATATGCAAAATCAATGTTGCAACGGCCGTGCTATCCTGGCTAAAGATTTGGAGCCGTTTGTTTATGGGTTGATGCGTTAAATTATAATGCCTCCCTCCCTCATGCTTTCTCGAAATACGCATATGTCAAGATTGAAGACGACCCTTCTGTTTTTACTTGATATCTGCAATTTAGGCTTGTTTGCGAACAGGTTGGAGATATCAACGGTTTTAGAACTGTAAATAAGCCTGTGTTCCATGGCTTACATAGTTTCTAACTTCCGGTGCAAAATAGGGGCAAAAATAAAGGCAGTGACTATAATAGCACTGCCCTTATCATATGAGAATAGAAATAGGTTTTTGACAGATTTTTACAAGTTTCTAAGAGATTTCCCTATCTGAGATAAAAAAATATACTTTTTTTCAACTAAAAATCAATGGGTTTACTGTTTTCTTCTTTCATCACGATCGCGATTGTAAGTAAAGCAGCGCGCATAGGGTTCAA
>JAIVWA010000096.1:0-10790 GCA_049190255.1 Gammaproteobacteria bacterium
ATGCTGAGAAACAGTGGCCTGGGCAATGGGCAAATGGTCGACAATGTCTCCGGTAATACATCCGGGATGGGTCACCAGAAACTTGATAATTTCAAAACGGATGGGGTTGCCCAGGGCTTTGAACATGATAATCAGTCGATCCTGGGATTTCCCGGAAATTTTTAATGTACAGCATTGAGCAGGTATTCCTGCCTTAATTTGGGTCATACTTCAGCGATCCTTTAATCGTATTTTTACGATTAATATAATATACAAATATTGATCTGTCAACCATTGAAACTAAAAATTTTATAATCAGTCAAATATGACGGAAATCTTTTCCTATTTAAACTCATCCCGGGCAGATGATAGTGGCCGGCTTCTTGGTTCTGTATTTTTTTATATAAATCTGCTAAACTCCAAATTAAATCACAGCGGGAAGGTTTTTGGTATGCTCTTTAATGAATTGGCTATGTGAGGATATTTTCACGATGATACTAAATCAAAAACTATATGACCTGTTCGCAAAAAGGGCCCGGGAGGTAAATATAGAAATATTGTGCCTCGGGCTCGGTTATACCGCCGTGACCCTGTCCGATGGCGGCATCGGATTATCATACACCCATTTTGAAGATAAAAAATCCTGCATGCTTCTCAACAAGCATATCGATTACGAAGGCCAGCGGGCGGCAGGGCTCCTTGAGAAGATAAAAAGCGAACATCCTGTAGAAAGAACGATGGCCCTGGCATTGGTCAATGCCCTTAACTATGAAGATGCACTTGGCTATCCTGAGGATAGAAAAAACAGGATCATGTTCGACCGTTTTAAAATCGGCAAGGGAACCAAAGTGGCCATGGTGGGCTTTATCGGACCGCTGGTGGATGTGTTAAAGCAGCAACAGGCCGCGGTGGAAATTTTAGATGCTTCACGGAATATGGGTCACAAAGATGATTTTTATGCCAGACTGGACAACTGGGCGGATGTGCTGATTTTAACGTCTACCTCCATTCTAAACAATACCACCGAAGAAATTCTGCAAAATGCCCATCAAAAGGTCAAGACGGTCATGCTGGGCCCAAGCACCCCTATGGTCGCCGAAGCCTTCGACCACCTGCCGGTGCACATGCTGGCCGGGACCGTTCCCATCGATAAAGAGAATGTTTTAAAGGCAATTCGTCATGGCATGGGCACCCCGGTGCTGCAAAAATTCAGCCGCAAATCTTTTTTAAGCCTGTAAAACCGCTGAACCTGTGTGGGAGTTATCGCCGAAAGGGTATCGCCGGGGAATCATGAACATGGCATTGCTGGCAATGGCCCCACCAATTGTGTTTCATACGAATTGCAGCTACCGTGCCTGGCCCCACATGGCAGGCATTACAATTTTCTCTCATTTGCAGACTATGCGGTAAGGGAGGAGGAGCCCCAGGGAGGTAAGATCGGCCTAAACGGGGAGGTGGGAGACTCTGCCAGTCTGTAGCCCTGAAGAGAGTATCTGTGACAGGCCAAACGTGGCACTGCATGCAACCGATCTGCTCAGGATGGGGTGTTACGGGCGTCATCCTTTTTAATATATTCGTCCAGCCGCCGTCGAAATGACATAGAAGACACTCCAGCTGCTTTCCATGGACTTTTACTGGATGAGCGATTTCGGGCGGTGATCCAAGGTATTGCCTGCGGGAGTAATATTGGCTGAGCGTTCGTCCCGAGGATCCATCTTCCTGATAGTTCCTCGATGGTGGGTCATCGTTTTTAAAGCTAACAGCACCGCCTTGACCACAACTCTCCCGGGACGCCGCTTGCGAGTCCTGCGACTCATAGGTTAGGACTGAAGACAGGATAAAACCTATAATAATCACTGAGGCCCGGGTCCAAGTGATGAAAACCTTCCCGATTAGCCGGTCTGCCTTTTCAATCATACTTGCTCCAATTTAATAGCAGATTTCTTATTATCGGGCGATTTACTGCGATTCTTTTTTTCGGAGCACAGCAGTCCAGAGCCGCTTTTATTTGCCGAAGGGGCAGTGGGGGTAAGTGCATTCTTGACAATCCTTGCAAAGCCCCCCGTGCCCGAGAAACGCCAGCTCTGCCTTACCGATTTTTTCGCCGGCCAGAATCCGGGGCAGTACCAGGTCCAGCACCGTGATGCGGTGATGCAGGCCGCAGGCCGGCACCCCCAGCAACGGCACATCCCCAATATAGGCTGCCAAAAACATGGCCCCGGGCAGAACGGCGGCGCCATAATGCATTTCAGTCGCTCCTGCCTGGCGTATTCCCTGGCGGGTGACATCATCCGGATCGACACTCATTCCGCCGCTGAGTATCAATAAATCGCATTCACGCTCGAGATGAGAGCGGATGGCCTGGCTGATAAGCCCGGTATCATCCGGGGCAAATTCCAACCCGCCCACTTCGCAATCCAGAGCAGTCACTTTTTCAGAGAGAATCGAGGCAAAGCGGTCTTCAATCAGCCCATGGTAAACCTCGTTGCCGGTGATGACCAACCCCACTTTGGCTTGCCGCAATACTTTGACCGACAGGGTTGCACCGTTTTGTTGCGCAATGGCAGCTGCCCGCTCAACCGGCGCCCGTTTCATGACCAGGGGAATGGCACGGGTGGCGGCCACCAGCTCGCCCTTTTTAACCATGGTGTGATTGTGAAGGGTGGCACACATCACCTCATCAACCATGTTAAACGCCGCCAGCGATGCAGTATTGACTGTGAAAAGGCCGTCTCTTTCAGCCAAAAGTTTTATTTTACCTTCCCGGGGCTCATTCTGCCATTCGATGCCTTCTCCGGCCAGCCCGGCGGCTAAAATAGCGGCGGCTTGGTTTTCGTGGATTTCGCCTGCTTCTAAATCGATCAAGTAGAGATTATTCTTGCCTAGTTTCTGGAGATGGCACAGGTCTTCATTGCAAACGGTATGTCCCTTGTGAAAGGCCGGTCCCTTGAATTCACCGGGGCGAATTTCGGTTATATCATGGGCCAATTTCGTACCCACAGCTTCTTCTAATTTAATTTTTTTCAGCATTGTTGACTCCTATCAGTTTTTGTTCCTCAGACCTTTTTTACGCTCTGAGGTGCCGGGCGGGAGTAAATCCCGCCCCTACGATTGCTATCTATGACAAATGTAGGGGCGGGGTTTATCCCCGCCAGAATTATTATTACTAGCTCTGTGCGCCATGCTTTCCGAAATCCGTTTCCTGAAACCCGAAACCTGACACCTGAAACCTACATAACACCCTTATGTTATTCTTAACATAACAGTTTATAAAAAAAATCAGCGATTGAAACTTATGCTTATCTGAGATAATTTACAGTATACACTATCCGAGCAATCCTCTCGCATTCGCCAGGCCGTTGACAAAAAGGTAGAGAAAGCAGATTATAATTGTAAAGCCGCAGGCGTAGTATAGTATACGCAAAGCCTTTGGCGCACTGCCGACCAGGGTAGTATGCAGGTTGCTATTTTGCTCCATTCGCTCAACCCATGCCGGTCTCTCGTGGCGCGCTTTTTCCAGGTCGACGCTGCCCTCAAACATCGCCAGATCCATGGGAAAGTTGTGCCGCCGAAGGTGTCCAATGAAAAAGTGAATTGTTGTTACATGGGCAATAGCCAGTAGAGCCTCGATGCGATGGACCCACAACAGGACGTTGAACACCCAACCGGGCATATAATGACTGAAAAAAATGGGATTGTACAATATCAACCCGGTTCCTCCCAGAAGGGTTATGCCCCAGAAGACGGCCAGGTAATCAAACTTTTCCCAATATCCCCAGCGATCGAACCGTGGCGCTTCCTTCAAGCCCAGAAGCCAACCAATATGCTGAAGCGCCTGAAAAAGGTCTTCCTTCCGGAGGAGTATAGAATCAGGGCCGTAAATACTTTTGGGAAAGCGCCGCCAATCAATGTGGATGAGAAGGTATATTACGTGAACGCCCAATAAAGTCAGCATGAAAATACCCACCCACCAGTGGATGGTAAGGGCCTTATTATAGCCGCCGAAAATGGATGCCAAAAAGCGGCCCCAGTTCGTTTCAATGTACAATCGTGCCAGGCCGGTAAATGCCTGCGTGAGAAAGGCTAGCATCAACAGCAGGTGAAACACCCGTTGAACCGGAGTGAAGCGCTTAATCCTGGTCATCCGGTTTCCTCCTTTTGACAAAACGCTTCTTCAATCCTGACATATAGGTGTCCGGTAAAAATTCTCTTAAACCCCACATGAACGTATGCGGTAAAAAGGCAGCAAATGTACCCACAGCAATCGCCGCCATCATCCAAAAGACAAAAAACAGCAACGGAAAGCTTTTCCGGGTGCCCATGTCTGTCGGATTGGGTTCATGGACGACATAAGTGGCGAAAGAGGCAGTGGCCCCTTCATGGCATTTGGCACAAATAAAGGCATGCCGCCTTCTGCGGTTCATCTTTGAGTAGTAGTGCTTGAGGCCGGCAATGGGTTCCGGTCCGTGGCACTGGCGACAGGTGATCTTGGCTCTTCGCTTATGCAGGTTGCGGGCCTGGCGTGGATGGCACCTGATGCAGGTCAGGCGTTCATAAAACTTCAGGCCCCAGTGCGAGTCAGCCAGGTATTTCCTGCGCCGAACTTTCTCGGCAATCGGTGACAGTGTAATTGCTTCTCTTTGGGGAATACCCCCTCTCACAAAAACGGGATAGGGGCGGGGTTTGGCTTCGTAGGTTTCATAGTAGTGAGAGCTTACCTCACGTTCACTGTAGCGATAAGGTTTAGAAGTAACTTCTTTTTGGGCCCAGGCCGGCACGATGAAAAAGATCGCCAGCAGGAAAAGGCCAATCATAAGCCGGATACCGCACCACAATCGATCCGTATCTTTATGACAATGATTCTGTTTACAAGAAAACACGACATTACAGGTATGATCTTTTAAAAGTCGTATTTTTCCCAAAGAAGATATTTCCATCTACCACCTCTGGGGATTCTGGTGAACCCGCAACAGACTCTTTTTAACGATACCATCGTATAAGTCTTGCAGCGTCTTCAGATCCGTGTCTTTGTGTTTGTGGCAGGTCTGGCACGAGTTGGGGACCTGTGGATTTTGCATCGTGTCTTTGGGCAGCAAGGTCACAAACACATGGGAATGCGTGTCACCGGATTCTTCGCTTCTGGCAATTCGGGGCATGTGGCAGCCGATGCAGTTGGGAAATGTATGTATGGAATGGGACATGTTTTTGTTAATCACTTTGTGGCATATCATACACTGCTGGGAGCCGGCTCCTTTGGTCTGGAATTGAGTCGGGGCTACGCCCAGCTGATGGACGTAGTGGCAGGAGGTGCAGGTAACGCCCTCCTTGGAATGTGTTGAGTACAGCCATTCGATGTACTGCTGGCCGTGCCCTTTGGCAAACTCTTCAGCATAGGTGCTTTTAATGTCCTTGTGGTCGTAGTTGTTGGTATCAAAATACCGTCCCAGGGCGCGGCCGGGCCGGTAACCCACCGGCCATTTGGCGCCTTCAACTTTGGTCGATTTGCCGCGGCTGTGGCAGGAGCCGCAGATTTGGGTTCGGAAGGCCGCCGGCAGCTGGGAGGGGTTGAGGATGGTCAAGCGTTTGTCGAAGACAGCCGTTTCCGGCAGTGCTACATGGTGAGAACCGGGACCGTGGCAGGCCTCGCAGCCGACTCGCGGTTCAACGAAGGTGTCTTTTTCCAGATCGACGCCCGTGGCGTGACACCCGCCGCAATACTTGTCCCAGGGCCGCTGTTCCCAGTCGGCTTCGTGATAATTAATCCATTGGTCGGTCCTGGCCTCATACTGCACAGGAGCGACATAGAGTTTTCCGTTTTTTTCAACCAGAAAGCCCTGCTTCCACTGCATGCCGATGGTGTATTTTATTTCCTCGGGTTTGGGGATATAAATCTGATCCGCCGGTATCTTCAGATCTTTTTGCCGTTTCTTAAGATCAGCCAGGATGACCTCGGGATCGATCTCCGCAATCAGAGCGTCCTGATTTTGGGTCACGTCTTGAATGGTGCGGCTGTGAAGCGTCGTCTTCCAGGAGTCGTAATGCTCCAGATGGCAGAATTGGCACTGTTCGGAGCCGACATAGGTCTTCGGTTTGGATAATATTTCTTCGATATCGACTTTAACCTCGCCGGAACCGGGGCCGCAGTTAGCCACAGTAATGGCCAGCAATAGTATCAACACGAATTTAAACCAAAGACCTGTCTTCATTATTCCCCCTTTCGAGTCACCATAATCAGGAGCCGGCGGTTTTTCTGTTAAGTTACCTGGTGAGATTTCTCTTCCTTCAACGACAGAAACAAATCTCCCAGGGTGTAAACCAGCAAAAAGGCGGCGATCACACCGCCGATAACAAACACTTCCATCATTGTCGGCCAATAAGATGGCAGGCCAAGCGGGATATTGGGATATACTTGCCCGGCAACCACGAATTCGTATCGCATGACAAAGGTCCCGATCAGGACCATAAGTGCGCCCGTCAGGACGCCGTTGAGACTTTTTTTCTCTGCGGCCCAGATGAAGACATAGATCGGCAGCACGCTCATGAGCCCGACCTCAAACCCCCAGAAACCAATACTGAAGGGACCATTGATAAGAAGCATCACCGGTCCCCGGCTGGCCGGATTCAATAGACCGGTAGCCAGGCGAATAATTATGAGAAGAAATCCCACTGCCAGTATCAGGGCCAGCACCTGGGCCATCTCGAAAATGACGGCTTTCAGACCGGGGAATATCTCATCATTTTTGACGCGGTAAGTGACGATGGTGACGACTATCAAAAATGCATAGCCGCTGAATATTGCTGACACCAGAAAATAGACGGGATAGTAAAGGCCGTACCACAGCAGGCGGGATTCCATGTGGGCGAATACCGATCCCAGCATGGAAAGCGCTGATGCCCCGGATACAAAGGCCAGCAGGGCAAGCAGCCGGGGCAGTCTCGAATCCTCCAGCACAGCGCCGAAGCGGGTGGGTCGCAGTTTTTCCAGGGTTAAGAGCTCAAGTATTTTTCTGGTCAAACCATCGGTTTGCTGCGCCTTCTGGACCAGATCCTCACGGCTCAGCAGCCATAATTCCCCGACCACCACCGCCATATAAATGCTGTACAACAATCCCATCCAGGAAATGGCCGAGCGGAAGTTGGGTGAAATGGCATTGTAGATCGGCATTCTTTCCGGATGACCGAGGTGCAGGACGATACACAGCATCCCGAATATAATAGTTGTCAGTGACAAAAATGCCATCCGTTTGGTCATCATCTCATAGCGCTGCATGCCGAATACCGATCCCAGCGCGTTGATGATGCAAAGACCCGATCCGATGGCCACCAGAAAAATATAGGTAGCGATCATCGTGGCCCAGGGGATCTTAACGGAAAATTCCAGGATCTCCATGCTGGTGAGCAACGACGCCAGCAAAGCGTAGCCCGCCAGAAAGATCAATGCCAAAAGAACGCCGATCCAGATAACCAATCGAGGTGAGCGCTCGGCGGCATCCCGGGTAGTTTGCATATACTGCTTAACCGTTGTGATCATCAAATTCCTTGTCTTTGTCCTTGGTTATCTCAGCATAGATATACATCACGCCGGCAATCACCGAAGCGGCCAGAAGACCGGAAGCGGTGACTCTGATTTTATCCAGGTTGTGATTGATCACCTTTTTGGGGGCGACAATCAGGCCCAAATCTTTAGGCTCGGCGGGCAGTATGGTAATCAGATCGGTTCCGCCGGCTTCCGCCAGGCCCATGATATAACTGGATCCTTTGAGTCGTTCGACTCTGCGGTGGGCTTCCAGGATGATCTGGTGTTTAAAGTCGAAAGCGAGCGCACCCACCGGGCAGGCGGCCACGCAGGCCGGTTTTTGATAATTAAGCAGGGTCCTGTTATAGCAAAGATGGCATTTGCGGGTGACGCGCTTGTCAAAGTCGAACTGGGGCACCTTCCAGGGGCAGGCCTGAAAGCAGTAGCGGCAGCCGATGCACTTTTTTTCATTGATGACCACCGGGCCATGGGGCAGCTTGGTGATGGCGGTCACCGGACAGACGCCGACACAGGCGGGCTCGATGCAATGCTGGCAGGACCACTGCACATAGTGCCGCTTGGCCCGGTTTTTAGCATCGGCACGCAGATTGATTATCTTCCAGTTATTAGCGTTAAGATGGGTTTCCCGGTCAGTGACCAGTTCATCCCTCTCCACTCTCAGATTGTTCCAGCGCTTGCAGGCCGACATGCAGCGTTTGCAGCCGATGCACCTGATAGAATCAGCAAGCATTCCGTATCTCTGCGTCTCGGCAGCGGCGACACCGGCAGAGCCCAGGATGGCAGAAACCGGAGCACCGGCGAATAGCTTCAAAAAGCGCCGTCTATCCATTTTTGCGGGAGGTTTTTGCATTGATTTTATTTTTTAATCCTCCCCCGGTTTATTTTGAAGATTCCTGGGGCTGTTGATGGACCAGAAAGGGCTTCGGCATATCATTCTTTTTAGCCGCTTCCAGAAACCCCACCATCGCATCAACCGGTGTGTCCTTGTGATGATGGCAGCTGTTGCAGGCATTGGGCTGCTTGTCAACGCCACCGGCTTTTAAGGAGGCCTGGGGAAACATGAACCGGAACGTATGGCTGTGAGCATCGCCGGCCTCACCGATGCTGGCCACCCGGGGCATGTGACAGCGCACGCAGCTGCCGAAGGTATGAATGCGGTGCACGGATCGGTATTGCACGGTAGTGTGACAGCTTTTGCACAGCCGGTCTTCAAACAACCGCGTCTTGGAGCGGATGGCCATTAACAAATTTGATGAATCCACGTTGGCGGTGATGTCGGTCCTGCTCTGGTGCACACTGTGGCAGGTGGCGCACACCACTCCCACCTTGGCGTGTTCGCTCTGCTTCCAGTCCAGGTACTGCTGGTTGCTGTATTTGGATTCTCCACTGGGCCAGAAATATTTGGCCTCATCACCATTGCCAGGACTGACTTCCTTGAAATACAGCCGCAGGTTGGCTTCCCCCTTGTGGATCTGGTAATCCACCGGATAGGCGTATTTTCCGGTCTTGTCCCGACCCCGGGTGTGGCAGGAGCCGCATATCTGGGCCGACAATCCTGCATTCAGCCGTGAGGCCGAGATGATGGTCGGGATCTCAAAGCCGGGAATCGCTTCCACGTGGTTGCTGCCCGGTCCGTGGCAGGCCTCACAGGCAACTCCGGGTTCAACAAAAGATTTTTTCACCGGATCCACACCGGTTGCGTGACAGCCGGCACACTCCGTCCACCATTTTCGTTTTTGAGGTTGGTCAGCTTGATAGGGGGTCCACTTGTCGGTTGGAAAATGGTAGGATGCCGGCAAAACGATCAGATCATCGCCTTCTTTTTTCAGGTACTGCTGCCGCCACTGGCTGCCCAGGGTGTAGGCGATCTCTTCTTTGCTAAACGTGCGCACCTCATTGGGCGTTTCAAAATCACCGATGTTTGCCAGAGGGTCGGCTTTGACGTCCCGCAGCATGCGCGAATGCAGGGAAGTCCTCCATTCCAGGTAGGTTCGCTCGTGGCATTTTTTGCAGGTTTCAGAACCGGCGAAGGTGGCACCGAAGCGGTCTTTGTATTTGCCCGCCAGTTGCAAAGACTCCTCATGGACTAAATCCTTGCGCAACATAACCGTTGTCGCGAGCACAACTACCAGGGCTATAAGGAAAATAAGTCCGATGACCATTGGAATGATGTGCAACTTTGATAAATCTTTTATAAACTTCATGCCTCAAGCTCCCTTACGTCGGCTGGGGTGTAAATGTCACTTAATTGGTTTTTATTTAAATTTCACCTGCATCTTCCTTAAATTTTTTCAACTCTTTCTTTTCAAACTCAATGAAGCGCCGGGTTAACCGGGCCATCTCCCGGTAAAAAGGCGGTTCAGCTGTTTCGATCACTTTCTCACAGAAATCCGGAATCCAGCCAAAAAGGTGTTCATCGACAAAATCTTTTTCATTTTTCAGGCAAAGCATGGCCGTTTTATCATCATCTGCTTCCCACGCCTGCGCTTCGCGCTGGACAACATGCTGCATGAACTCCAGTTCTACGCTGATGTGATCCGGCATTCCCGTAAACTCCGATTTATACTCGAGTCCTGAAGACTCAATAATTCTTTTGACCTCTGCGGTTAACTCTCCCCACAGCTGGCCGCTTTGGCCCCCTTCTTTTTTATGATGGACGGATTCATGGGGAGAGATGTGTTTACCGGGGCCTACAAACAACCGGGCATATTCAACCGCCAGGTTTTCAAGCAGCTCTTCCTCGGAGTTTTGAAAAAATCCATTATTTAATTTAACACCCAGGTTGGATAAAACCTCCTGGAACCGATGGTCTTTCATCTGTTGGAGGAGCTCGGATGTCAGCTCCTGACGATAGACCGCTGCCAGAAATCCGTAAATACTGCTCCTGTGCCCGGCAAGTTCTTTGATTTCTTCTTTTTTGATAGTTGTCATCAGAACCTCTTAAAGGATGCGATAAGTTTGGCGGTTGAGTCCTGGCTACTGGTTTCCGGTTTCTCCTGGAAATTGGCAACGCTGCAGTATCAGTCGCCACAGGTGCTTCAAAACCTCCCAACCAGATCATTCAATATGTTGCCGGTATCAGGGCCCGGAGACCAGTAACCAGGCTTTAGTGCTAAGGTTGCGCATCGAGAGGCAATTCCTTTTTCCTGTCTTAAATATATTTCCGAAAAAGCCTATCCGGCTTTAAAAGTCCGACCGCCGGCCGGTTCGGCACGGCGGACGGGTTTCAGGGTTATGGCGGTTGTTAAAAAAAGGTTCCCTTTTTTTGAACGTT
>JAIVWA010000097.1:0-10724 GCA_049190255.1 Gammaproteobacteria bacterium
ACCGCTGCTTATAATCCCTATGAAGAGCCGATCACCCGGTGTGGTCGGAATCGGCAGGAAACCGCGGCGTTCCACTGAGGGGGATACGGTCTGCCATATGGTCATAGCAATCACCGTCAGAATAATGGTGCTGCAGAAAATTGCCGTCGGAAGGGTCCATTCCATCCATTGCAGAGTCATGTTAGCCTCCGGCTAATTGAAGATTGAAGGTTGAAGATTGAAGAATTAAGGAATTCTGTCGTTTTTATTTTTTGTGCTTGCCGTTTTTCTGGAGGATGCGAATATTGCGGTCAACTCTTCTGCTTCCGTTAGCAATGGTTCCACAAGATGATTATTCAACAGCTTTTCATCGATGATAAATTCCAGCCAGAAGGCAGCCTCATCGGCCTCTTCCAAAACAATACTTATCTTCGCTATAAAGCTTGCCTTTGATTGCGAAAGGCAGGCTGCTCGATAATTTGCTGCCACCGATGTTGAACACCTGATAACCTGGCCTTTGAGATGTTCGCCCAATGCAGTTTCCGGCAAGGCCATAGCCAGCTTAACGCAGCGATGTGCAAACTCTTTTGTTCTTTCTGTTAACTCCTCACGGTTCATTTTCACCGACTGATGAATTGATTCCTAAAAGGTATAAATCAATAAATTAAATGGCAGAATTCCTCAAATCTTCAATCTTCATTCTTCATTCTTCAATATTCCTATACCCGTCCCAAAGCAAAACCCTTGGCCATGTGATTGCGTACGAACCAGATCACCAGTATACCCGGTACAATCGTGAGCATACCGGCCGCGGCCAGCAGGCCATAGTCAAGACCGGTCGCGCTGATTGTTCGCGTCATGATTGCCGCGATGGGTTTCGCCTCTGTTACCGTCAGTGTCCGGGATAACAGCAGCTCGACCCAACTGAACATGAAACAGAAAAAGGCCGTCACGCCAACCCCGGCCCTGATCAGCGGGATAAAGATGGTTATAAAGAAACGCGGAAAGCTGTACCCGTCGATAAAGGCGGTTTCATCAATCTCACGGGGGATCCCGGACATGAAGCCTTCCAATATCCACACCGCCAACGGCACGTTGAACAGACAATGCGCCAGTGCCACCGCAATATGCGTATCCAGGAGACCGATTGTGGAATAAAGCTGGAAAAAGGGCAGCGCGAAAATAGCCGCCGGGGCCATACGGTTGGTGAGCAACCAGAAAAACAGTTGCTTGTCACCGACGAACTGGTAGCGTGAAAAGGCGTAGGCAGCCGGCAGTGCCACGGACAACGAAATAATGGTGTTCATGGTGACATAGATGATGGAATTGACATACCCCATGTACCAGGATGAATCCGTAAATATCTTCAGGTAGTTGGCAAATGTTATATCTTTCGGGTACAGGGCGAAGGACGCCAGGATGTCGGCGTTGGACCTCAAGGACATGTTGAGCATCCAGTAGAGCGGAATCATCAGCAGACCAAGGTATATGAGCAGGCCGATCGTTTTTTTCTTTACTTTCATCCCTTCTCCCCTTTTCCGACTCTCTGAAGCGCCTGGTAAAATATAAAACTGAAAAACAGTACGATTACAAAATAGATGAGCGAGAAGGCCGCGCCCGGTCCCAGGTCGAATTGTCCGAGGGCGATCTTGACCAGATAAATGGAGAGGAACGTGGTCGAATTGCCGGGCCCGCCTCCTGTCAGCACGAAGGGCTCAGCATAGATCAGGAAACTATCCATGAAGCGCAGCAACACGGCGATGGTGAGTACGCCGCGCATCTTCGGCAGCTGGATGTACCAGAATGTCGACCAACCCGACGCACCGTCAATCCTGGCGGCCTGGTAAAAGGCCTCGGGGATTGCCCGCAGCCCCGCATAGGCCAACAGGGCAACCAGCGGGGTCCAATGCCAGACCTCCATCAGCATCAGGGTAATCCAGGCATCGAGGGGCCTTGCCGTATGATCAAATGCTATGCCCAGGCCGTTGATCGCGGCGCCGAACAGACCGATATCCGGCCGGGTAAAGATGATCCAGATCGTCCCGATCACATTCCAGGGAATGAGCAGCGGTATCGCAATGGTAACCAGACAGGCGGAGACTCCCCAACCGCGTTTCGGCATTGCCAGGGCAATCAGTATGCCGAGCGGCATCTCTATCAACAGCACGAGCCCGGAGAACAGGAATTGACGCCATAAGGCGTCATGCAGGCGCTTGTTGCCCAACATCTCCTCGAACCACTCTGTGCCGACGAATATACTCTGGCCAGGCCCCCAGATGTCCTGGACCGAATAATTGATCACGGTCATCAATGGAATTATGGCGCTGAAGGCGACGATGACAACAACCGGTAGTACCAGAAACCAGGCCTTGTTATTTGACCATTTTTCCATAGCAACACCCCTAATTTAGGTCCTTAGTCCATTTTTTCTGACAACATGTTGTAAGTTAGTGAAGGTTTCAGCAAATATTCAATTCCGGCTTGTCCGGGTTGGGGTACTATTTAATCAGGCGCCCGTCGGCAAACATCTTAATCTTTTGCGGCGGGAAAACGAGCCAGACCTTGCCGTCGGGAACCGACTTTCCCTGCGGCAGTCTGGCCCGTAAGGTTTTGCCGGCCAGCATTAGGGCTACAATTTTATAACTGCCCTGATCTTCAATAGCCTGAACCTGCGCTGGTACGCCGTTTTCCACCGGCTCTGAACTCAATTCCAGATACATCGGCCGAATCCCCACTTCCAGTTTTCCCCGGGCGTTGCGTCCCAGGGCCGCCGTTTCCTCATCCAATTTTATGCCGGCCCCATCGACGCGCGCCATATTTCCGTCTAAGGTACACGCCAGAAAGTTCATCCCGGGACTGCCGATGAAATATCCCACAAACGTATGTTCCGGGTTTTCGAAAAGCGCCTGGGGGGTACCGATTTGTACGATTTCACCTTCATACATAACGACCACTTTGTCGGCAAAGGTTAAGGCTTCCACCTGATCGTGGGTGACATATATAAAGGTCAGCTTAAGCTGTTCGTGGATCTCTTTGATTTTGCGACGCAGGTCCCATTTCAGTTGCGGATCGATCACGGTCAGCGGCTCATCAAACAGAATGGCCGCCACATCACTTCGGACCAACCCCCGGCCCAATGAAACCTTCTGTTTGGCGTCCGCCGCCAAACCGGCCGCTCTTTTATTAAGAAAAGAGGTCAAGTCAAGTATCTCAGCCACCTCATGTACACGCTGGGCGATTTTGTTACTGGGAAGGCCTCGATTTTGCAACGGGAAGGCGAGATTGCCAAACACCGTCATGGTGTCGTACAAAACAGGAAACTGAAAGACCTGGGCAATGTTGCGTTTTTCCGGCGGCAATTCGGAGACGTCCTTACCGTTATAAAACACCCGGCCGCTGCTGGGGGTGAGCAAACCGGAAATGACGTTCAGTAATGTCGTTTTACCACAGCCGGAAGGTCCCAGCAGGGCATAGGCACCCCCGTCCTCCCAAGTATTGTGAATCCGCTTGAGGGCATAATCCGCCTCTTCTTTTGGGTTGCGGAGATAGCTGTGAGCAATTTCACTTAATTCGATTCGTGCCATGACCGTCTCCTGCTTCAGCCTTTTTAATGATTGTCCCGGGAGGGCGCTGCCACCAGGGTTCCGGCCTCATCGTACACAAAGAAAGAACTCGGGTTGACATATATGGTTATTTCGGCTCCGATCCGGAGAGGCTGAATCCCGTTTTCCTGAACCACCAGCCGAGAATTGTCGTAGTTGACATGAATGAACGTTTCCGACCCGTTTATCTCCGACAATTCTACTCTGCCATGAATTTCGGCATCCTCCTGACGGGTCCGTGATAGAAAAAAATGATGGGAGCGTACGCCGAATTTATATTTCCCGGCCGGTAAAGATTTCATGTGACCGATCAATTGAATTTCTAGATCCTGCCCCAGTCGGGCGGTGCTGCCCTGGATTGCGCCGCTAATGTAGTTTATGGGTGGGTCGCTAAATACCTCGGCCACCTTAAGGGTTGCCGGGTGGTGGTAGACTTCCGCAGTGGGGCCGGTTTGCAAAATGCGCCCCTCATCAATGACAACGATATTGCCTCCCAGCATCAGGGCCTCGGTCGGTTCTGTGGTGGTGTAAATGTCTATCGCTTTGCGCTGTTTGAAAATTCCCTGAAGCTCAACCCGCAGCTCCTCTCTCAGTTTATAGTCCAGGTTCACCAGTGGCTCGTCCAGCAAAAGCAGGTCGGTGTCTTTGACCAGGGCCCGGGCAATGGCGGTACGCTGCTGCTGTCCGCCGGAAAGCTCGTTGGGCAAACGATCCAGCAGGTCCTCGATATGGAGCATTTCAGCGATTTCACGCACGCGTCGATCGATTTCTGTTTTTTTTACTCGGGCAATTTTCAAAGGCGAGGCGATATTTTTATAGACAGTGAGAGAGGGATAGTTGATGAACTGCTGATATACCATAGCCACACTGCGCTTTCGCACGGATACGCCGGTGACATCTTTGCCGTCGATAAGAATCTTGCCCCGGGTGGGCCGGTCCAGCCCGGAAATGATCCGCAACAGCGATGTTTTACCGGACAGGGTGCGGCCTAAAAGCACATTGCGGGAGCCACGTTCAAATTCAAGGTTGACATCTTTGAGATGGATCTCTCGGCCTACGATCTTGTCAATGTTCTGCAGTGACAGGCCCATCAAGCGTCTCCGTTTCAAATTTATGGACGTTAGCCGAACTGATATGTCGATTGTCCTGTCCTCAGCGGGATTGAAAAGGCCGACTTCGGCTCAGTCGCCGCTGCGGGGTAAAATTTTGGAACTATATGTTAGAAAGAGTGAATGAATTTTTCTGGATAGCACCATTTGAAATTTCTCGCAAGCCAAAATTTAATCAA
Source organism: Gammaproteobacteria bacterium (assembly GCA_049190255.1). Classification (GTDB taxonomy): domain Bacteria; phylum Desulfobacterota; class Desulfobacteria; order Desulfobacterales; family JAFDCJ01; genus JAFDCJ01. The sequence goes on from JAIVWA010000097.1 coordinate 4,870, forward strand.
ATTAACGCCATCTGAACTTTGAACATTTCATATGGAAAATTTTCCTGTGATATGCTATTTGTGGCCGTTCAGGGGTTCAGAGGTTTGGGGGTTCAGGGTTCAGCGCCGCCGCAGGCCTGAAATGCGACCAGTTTAATCGGTAATGATACTTTTTCAATGAAGTTTTATATAGACGGTTAACTAAAAAATGAACCCCCGCCTGCCATGCATAGTGTGATGGGTTGGTGTAAAGATGGATATATAAATCAAATGCTAAATTGGCCTCAAACCGGTTTCAAGGCATTGCGGGCAGGTCGAATACTGAATGTCGAATGCCGAAGTAAGGATTTCTATCAGTTTTATCTAAAACGACAGAGCGTAGCGATACCATAATTTTAGGCATTTTAGCGCATTTTAGGCACTTTAGGCATTTTTCTGCTCTCTGCGAATTAGGGAGTTTCATGCGCGATGCTGGGCATTCACGGCAAATCTGACTATACTTAAGAATATATTGATGAGCAAAACCTTAAATACCCAGGTACTTATTATCGGCGGGGGATCTACCGGCACCGGCATCGCCCGGGATCTGGCGCTGCGCGGCGTCCAATGCATACTGGCTGAATACCGTGATCTCAATGCCGGCGCATCCGGTGCCAACCATGGACTATTGCACAGTGGCGGCCGCTATGTCTTTGCCGATCAAGACAGCGCAACAGAATGCCGTGAAGAAGGGGCGCTGCTAAAAAAACTGGCCCCGCACTGTATTGAAGACACCGGTGGTTTGTTTGTTGCGGTTGAGGGCGATGATGAAAAATACGTGGCCGATTTCCCCCATCTGTGCGCCCAATGCCATATTCCGGTGCAGGAACTGGACGTCAAAGAAGCCCGGGAACTTGAGCCCGCGCTTTCCGATAAATTAATTGCCGCCTATATGGTGGCAGATGCATCGATTGATCCTTTTAAACTGTGCCTGGAAAATATGGCCCAGGCCCAGGAGCTGGGCAGCACGTTGCTGCGCTTTACCAAAGTGGTGGGATTTGAGAAAAGCAACCAAAAAATCCGGGCCACCCGTTTGCAGAACATCATCACCGGTGAAGAATTAATCATCGAAGCAGAGCAGGTGATCAATGCCACGGGCGCCTGGGCCGGCGTTGTGGCCGGCCTGGCAGGAGCAACAATTGATATCCTTTACTCCAAGGGGAGTCTTATCGTCACTCACAACCGGATCACCGAGCGGGTTGTTAACCGGTTGCGTCCATCGGCCAGCGCCGACATTCTGGTCCCCGGCGGCACGGTGTCTATCCTCGGGACCACGTCTATCAGGATAGAGAATCTGGATCAAATTTACCCCACGGTCGAAGAGGTCGACACCATGGTGGATGAAGCCGTTAAGATGATTCCGGCTCTTGAAACGGTGCGATACATTCGGGCCTATGCCGGCGTAAGGCCGTTGGTGGGTTCGCGATCTGCATCCGACGATCGCAGCGTCAGTCGAAGTTTTGCACTGATTGATCACCGCGAAGACGACCTTGAAAACTTTACGACGATTTCCGGGGGCAAGCTGACAACCTATCGCTTAATGGCGGAAAAAACAGCCGATCTGGTCTGTCGCCGGCTGGGAGTTTCCAACCCTTGCTTAACGCGCACCCAGCCCCTTGCGTTAAGCCAACCCGCCAAGTGGACCCAACCGGGCCTGGCCCCCAAACTGTGGCTGAAACATCATGAACCGGAAGATATTCTGCTTTGTGAATGTGAAATGGTCCCCAAAAGCGCCGTGGATGCAATTATCGACTCTATTCGTGAACAAAACGGCCAGCCGAATCTCATGGCCATCGCCCTGCGCAGCAGAATCGGCAAAGGCGCCTGCCAGGGAACCTTCTGCGGGGTACGGGTGACCAGTTACATGTATGACCAAGGTGAATTAGAGCCTCAACAGAGCTTAGCTGATCTCAGAGAGTTTCTCAGTCACCGTTGGAAAGGGCAGCACCCCACCCTTTGGGACAAACAACTTGTACAGGCAGAACTTCTGGAAGCCTTGTATTGCGGGTTTTTTGAACTGGAACTTTAAACGTAATCGTTTCTGGAGTATTGGAGTACTGGAGTGTTGGAGTAATGACGAAATTAGCCTATATACAATTTAAATCCCAAATAACAAATTAATTCCAATGACAAAAATTCAAAACATCAAACAGCCTTACATGATATCTTAAAGCAATTTTGCGGTATAAGAACCAGATATTAGCTGCTCGACTATAAACCAAAATCAAAATAACGGTATCCTCGCAGTAGGTAAAAATGGGTTTCGGTAATTGGATATTGGGATTTGAGATTTACCTGCCCTGTTAAATCGTCTTGTAGGGATTTGCGGAATAGGTCGACAATGTGATCTTCATAACTAACACGGTCACGCCATTAATCGAATTATTTAACAGGGTAAATAATTTGGTGCTTGTAATTTGTAATTTATTATAGATGCCGTCAATTTGGTAGGGAAAACACATCGCATCCATGTCCAACTCAGAGATCATAAAAACTGATGTCTGCATCATCGGGGCCGGCCTGGCCGGCCTGGCCGCAACGTTATTTGCAGCCAACAGGGGCCTGGCCTGCGTTCAGGTGGGCAGCACTGGAGAAATTAATTTTTCCAGCGGCTTTTTGGATTTGCTGGGCGTACATCCGGTCAGTGAAAAACATGCCTGGGACGATCCCTGGGCGGGAATTGATGCCCTGGTGCGGGATATTCCCGACCATCCTTATGCCCGCCTGTCAATGGAAGACATCCAGGCCGCCTTCGAGGAACTGCTGTCTTTCCTAAAAGAAACCGGCCTCACCTATCACCGACAAATGAATCACAACATCGCAGTCCTCACCTCCATGGGAACCATCAAGCCTACTTACTGCGTACCCCACACCATGTGGCAAGGTGTCGAAGCCTTAGAGAAAAAGCCTCCCGGCCTGCTGATGGACATTCGAGGATTGAAGGGATTCAGCGCCCGCCAGATTGCCGCGGCTTTACAGCATGACTGGCCGGATTTGCAAACAGCCCGTATTTCTTTTCCGGGTATGGATCATCTAAGCGAAGTGTATACGGAACATATGGCCAATGCCTTGATCTTATCAGAAAACCGGCAGAAATTCGCCCAGGCGGTACAACCTCATATTAAAGAAGCCCAAATTGTCGGAATGCCCGCCATATTAGGGCTGTACCGGACCCATGAGGTCGTGTCCGATTTGGAGAAGTTGATGGGCGTACCGGTGTTCGAAATTCCTACCATACCTCCGTCCGTTCCCGGCCTGCGCCTCAAGGAAGCCTTTGAAAGAGGGCTGCGCACCAAAGGAGTTGAGTACTTTTCGCAAAATAAGATACTGGAAGTGCGGCACAAGACTGAAAAGTATTTTGAACTCGATATTGGCCGGACGACTGCGGAGCACACCATACGATCCAGAGGGATCATTCTGGCAAGCGGCCGATTTATCGGCGGGGGGTTGCACGCGGAGAGAAAACGTATCAAAGAGACGATTTTCGATTTGCCGGTTTACCAGCCCGGCAACCGAACCGACTGGCATGGCCGGGACTTCCTGGACCCCCGGGGACACCCCGTAAACCGGGCCGGGCTGGAAATCGATGATTCATTTCGTCCCCTGAATAGTTTCCGTCAGCCGGCTTTCAGAACACTTTTTGCGGCCGGCTCCCTCCTGGCCCACAATGACTGGAAACGCATGAAGTGCGGAGCCGGTGTTGCCATTGCCAGCGCCTTCGGAGCAGTCAAAGCGTTTATGCGCCTCTGTCAGTGATTTGCATTAATATAGTTCCAATTACCTTCTCCGCAGAGTTTTTGCGGTCAGGGTAATTAGCTGGTCGGGCAAATATAATATTAATCCTTCCCCCACCCCGCCAAATTTAAGCTTACAATCGGTCCTTCTACCGAGTAGCCAGAAAGAACTGTCCGGATAAAATTATTTAATCCATTCAATGGACAATGGTGGTGTCATAACTGGAGGGGTTTGATCTTTATGAAACCAACCGGCCATAGTCATTCGTAGTTCTTCGTAATTTTTAAAATCGTGAACATTTTTTATCGTTTCATCAAAAGATTGTGGTTGTTTGAGTCCTGCACGCCAGGATTTTTTTTCAACTGTGCCCATGATTAGGTAATTGTTGCCAATATCTTGAGGCTTCAGTTGAGAAAATGTAGTAGCCAAGTGATGCTCAATCTCATGTTTATGACCGATAAGTAAATCGCAATTAGAACAATACCGGTTGGTATAATTTAGGGATATTAAATGCTTAGGATCGACGTGAATGAGAAGAGGGATCTTGCGTTGACCTGTTTTCCTTTCACAAATTGGACACTTCGAGAATCTTAAATTTGGATAAGGATTAAGGGAAAAATTATATTTAGGAGCCAATTTGCCAAATTGTTTTCTTTTTTTCTTCGCCATAATATTCCTCATATGCATTCCTTTTTCAATTTTGCTGTTGCAGCGCAAACAAAATTGAAAAGACAATCCATCATTATTATTTTCTGCATTGCTGCATTGATCACAATAATTCAACATACAACTGGGGCAATCATATACAGCGGGTACCGTTTCATCTGTTCTATCACTGAGTTGTCCACTGAATTGTTAGGCGGCTACCTGATGGTACGAGGAATCCACCTTGGAACCGTCTGTAAATAATGAATATATGAATCACCGAACTTTCTTTGAAGGGTTGGCTCTTCATAAAAAACAACAAAAAGGTGAAACGCAACAAAGAGGCTCACAGCATATAGTACCACCAAAATTGACTGAAACCATAATACGTGACCCAAAAGGATGAGCAAAATACCATCATACATCGGGTTCCGAACGAATTTGTATAAACCCTCAACAACGAGTTTCTTTGGCGGATCAATAGGCGCAGGTGTACCTTGGCCTTTAAACGCAAAATCCCATACACACCAAAGTGAGGCTGAAATGCCTAATAGCCACGGAATGACTGCTATAAATCGCAGTATGCCCATACGAAAGGTCGTATCAAATGGCGAAGTAACAATTTCATACGGAATGTAAAAAAGAAAGATTCCTGGTACTACAATCACAAAAATTAATGACTTGAGAATAGCCATTTCTGATTCTAAAGTCTAAGCGACTAACGTTAGAAATAAGCGTGCGCGCTTTAGCGCGTCCGGCCCGCGTTTTTTGCGGGCGAACTTTATTGACTTGTTATGTGAAACAAGTCTTAACTCAAAGGCGCACGAACTACCACTTTTTTGTTCTGTGGACTGGCAGCAGGCTTTCCAAATTTTCGTAAAGCCTTGTAATAAACCGATGCCCAAAAGTTAGACACACCATCAGCCTTACATATATCTTTAAACTCCTGATCCGCTGCCTTTCTATGAGTTCTAGATTTGATCTTATCATTTCTCATTAGCTGATAGAGAGCATCGTGGACCAATGACGCCCGCATATTCTCATCTGTATCCTTTACTGGGCCAGAAGGGCCATCCCATGCATAGCCATTTTTAACCGTTAAATTTCCATCAGTATCCAAATCAATAAATTCTGTTTCAATATTAGATTTCGGCTTAATTGAAATACTGATCTTGTACCCCTCAGCCAACTGATACTTATAGTCACTTCTATAACGTATATAACCTTTTGTAGTCATGGTTATCTCCTTTTCTAAAGCTGTTTAGAGCCAGTTGTTATGGTTGACTGATTATTCCCAACTCATGTCACCTTTTACATTTCGAGCGCGAAAAGACTCTGCTTTAACTTTTGTGCATTGCTCTATTTTTCACCCGCAGTTTCGTGTAATCGTTGCCTTATATACGTGTAAAGATCAATCACCTTAAGGTCTGATTCCGTATTGCTTTGGGCGCAGGTAA
>JAIVWA010000098.1:0-10172 GCA_049190255.1 Gammaproteobacteria bacterium
GCGGGAACTTTTCAACCTCTGAACCTTGAACCCTGAACGTTATTCAAACCTCACAAGAGAGACATCTTATGACTACCCAACCATCCCCAAACAATGAAACTACCTTGACCGGCGATGTCATCATCGAAATTTCCGAAATGCATAAATGGTTCGGTGATTTTCATGTCCTGCAGGATATCAACCTTACCGTCAAAAAGCAGGAGCGGATCGTTATCTGCGGACCTTCCGGCTCCGGGAAGTCAACCCTGATCCGATGCATCAACCGTCTTGAAGAACACCAACGGGGTAAGATTGTCGTAGACGGCATGGAGTTAACCAATGATTTAAAAAATATCGAGAAAATCCGGGCCGAAGTCGGTATGGTCTTTCAGCATTTTAATCTGTTTCCCCATTTGACTATTGTGGAAAATCTGACCCTGGGGCCCATATGGGTCAGAAAGGTCCCCAAAAAAGAAGCTGAAGAAACGGCCATGTATTTTCTGGAAAAGGTGCAAATTGCCGATCAGGCCAAGAAATATCCGGGGCAGCTTTCCGGAGGGCAACAGCAGCGCGTTGCCATTGCCCGCAGCCTTTGTATGTCACCCAAAGTAATGCTTTTTGATGAGCCCACCTCGGCCCTTGATCCGGAGATGATCAAAGAAGTGCTGGACTCCATGATTGAGCTTGCCCGGGAAGGCATGACAATGATTGTTGTGTCCCACGAAATGGGATTTGCCAAGAGCGTGGCGCACCGGGTGCTGTTTATGGATTTTGGTCAGATTGTAGAGGGAAACACCCCTGATGAATTTTTTGACAATCCACAGCACGAGCGGACCAAACTGTTCCTGAGCCAGATCCTGCATTAATAATCTATAGTATAGTATCAAAAAAGGGATATTTTCCCATTAGGTGGCTTTAAATATTAGTCTATTTTAAGGTTTCAGGTGTCAGTGATGGGCGCGAAAACTGAAGCTTTTGTGCTGACACACCTATCATTAAAATCTCGAAACCACATGTGATAAGAGCCTCACCTGCTCTCCTCTTAAATCGATAATGGCTTTCTTGATTTAGTTAATAGCTGTATCCTTCGCCTTGTCGTTACCTGACACCTGACACCTGAAACCTATTCACGGCCGGTTACCTCCGAAAAAAATCCACTACACCGGATCCGCTTTAATCAGAACTTTTGGGTACTATAACTGGGTCGTAGCCAATATTTATATTTGATATATAATTACTAAAGTTTCGCCGTTTTTTTGCCGATATATATCGATATATCAATAGCCTATGATTTAAAAAAACGATCTGTTTCAGATTCCCAAGGATGATCATGAATTTGTACTATGCAGACGGCGATCAGCAGGTGGGCCCTATCGGCAAGGCCGAACTCCAATCGCTGGTAAAAGCCAAAAAAGTGAATGCCAAGACCCTTGTCTGGCAGGATGGGATGGAAGACTGGCAGGAATTGGGTATTTTTGTCCGCAGCCGGCGGAACCAAAGCACCCCTGAAGACCAGGCCGTGATTCCCGCTCAAAGGTCAGTTTGTTCCGAATGCGGCCGGGCGTATGCCGAAGAGGAAATGATTCGTTTTAATGATGCCTGGATCTGTGCGGGCTGCAAACCGGCATTCATTCAAAAAGTGAAAGAAGGGGTGTCGGTTGCCGGGGCCATGAATTATGCCGGCTTCTGGATTCGATTTGGCGCCATAGCTATAGACGGTTTCATCATGTGGATATTTACTATGATTTTATTCATCCCCCTCGGAATTATCATGCCGACTTCCAATGACAACCCGTTTGTTGCATTATCGTTTATGCCGCTAATACTGCTTTTACAATATGCTATACCGGCGGTCTATGATACATGGTTCGTGGGAAAATATGGTGCAACCCCCGGTAAAATGGCCTGCAAGTTGAAAATAGTGGTGGCGGACGGCGGCCGTGTGAGCTATTCCAGGGCCCTGGGCCGTCATTTTGCCAAATGGCTGAGTTCGATCATTCTGGGGATCGGTTTTATAATGGCGGTTTTTGATGATGAGCGGCGGACACTGCACGATCGGATTTGTGAGACCCGGGTGGTGCGGAAATAATCTGAATACGACCCAGACCGGATTAATTCTCCAAATTTTCCTTACTTTAGATATATAAGGAACCATTTTTTGCTAAGTTGTACCAAATGCAACACATCACTGCCCCGGCAGATGATTAACTCCCAGACGCTGGTCACCTGTCCTTCGTGTGAAGGTCTTTTGCGAGCGGATGTTTTTCCGGCCCTTTACCGGAAGTTCCCCGCAATACGATCCGGCCAGACCCTTCAGACGGATAATGAGGCCGGGTGTTTCTATCACCCCCGCAAAAAGGCCGTGGTACCCTGTTCTGCCTGCGGCCGGTTTGTGTGCGACCTGTGTGACGTTGCACTCAACGGTCAGCATCTGTGTCCGGCATGTTTTGAAAAAGGAAAAACCAAACGCAAAATTAAAAGTCTGGAAAATCATCGAACCTGTTATGATACCATCGCTTTGATGGTGGCAACGGTATCTATGTTGATTTACTGGTTTTCTATATTTACAGCGCCTTTTGTTATTTATTTAACGGTGCGGCACTGGAAATCACCATCAAGCATCATCCCGCGGACGAAGATTCGCTTTGTACTGGCATTTATCATCGCGAGCGTGCAAATTACCGGATGGATTCTGGTATTTTCCAATTTATTCCTTCTTTCTTAAAAGTGAATGATCAAGCGAAATGGCCCCAAAAACCAAAGAATATCATAAATTGCCCGGATCCAAAAAAGGGTTCCTGATCGGTAAGTATACGCTCTGGCAGGGGGCGGACCATTTGCTTCAAGTTTATTCGAGGGTCGGCGTTGAAGAATACAAGCGTTTTTATTTCAATGACATTCAGGCGGTCATTACACGTAAAACGGCTGGGGGGAAAATTCAAAATATTGTAATGGGATGTTTGGTCCTGATTTTAATGTTGCCGGCCATCGCTCTTGACGGGGGATGGTCTCTTTTTTATGGCATTATCCCCGCTGCGATGTTTTTATTGTTATTGGTAGGTTTATTCAAAGGGCCCACCTGCGAAACGAAACTGATGACGGCCGTGCAGACCGAAAAATTGCATTCCCTGCATCGGCTGAAGAACACATTCAAAGTCATGGACCGTCTGGGAATTCAAATCCAGCGCACCCAGGGCACCTTAAAACGAGAAGAGCTTGATAATGTATCGGTACGGCCCATGGCAAACCAGGGCTCTTACCGCCAGGTGCAGCAGCGCACATTTAAAAAAATAAGCCCTCGACACGAAACGGGAAGGGCTCATTTGGTCTTATTTGGGCTGCTGCTTTTAGACGGCGTGCTGGTTTCATTGGGATTTTTTTTCACCCATGTGGTTCTGACAATTATCAGTACCGTCGCCAGCCTGGTCATGGGAATTTTTGTTATCGTTGCCCTTGTCAAACAACATGACAGCAGTATGAGCGGTTCGCTGAAGGCAATTACCTGGGCGAGTCTCGGGTTTATCTGTATTAATTTTGTGGCGGGATACGTTATCAGTATTGTTTTTGCCATGCAAAATCCAGGTATTGTATACAATCAGTGGGAAGTCTTCAAATCCATGTCCCTCCTTTCGCCCTGGGAAAGTCCACTCAAACTGAGCTTTGACATTTTCACGCTTTGTGGCGTACTGTTTCTCGGGATTCCCGGACTTTATATGCTATATCGATCTGACAGCGGACCAAAATCCAAAGCCAGCGTAACGGCTGTGAATTACCGAAAGGCTGCGGTTCAGAGAAATACCGAACCGGGATAAATTAAAACGGATCTAAAACCGAAAAGAAGGCTAATCCACCGGGTGCTTTTCATTTTAAATTAATTACTCCATGATCTCAGGACTCAAGGGCTTTAGGCAACCTTAGATTCACCTTTTTATTGGTTTATAGTTCCCTTAATTATTAAGAAACCATGCCGGACCTCACACACCAACGCTGTTTTAATCATATGCTTCGCGAGGCAGTGGCCCGCTGTCCGGAATGCGATCGATTTTTCTGCCGGGAGTGTATCACCGAACATGCGGACCAAGTACTCTGTGCTTCTTGCCTGTCTAAGCGACTGCAACCGGCTGCCCAAGGATTCCACCGCTTTCAGTGGATTTTTAGATGCGCCCATTTTTTTTTGGGCCTTATTTTTTTGTATGTCATATTTTATTATTTGTCGCAGGTTCTGCTGGCATTGCCGACGTCCTTTCATGAAGGAACCTTATGGCAGACGGGCTGGTGGCCGCAGCCATGAAACCGACTCACAAAAAATATTCCAAGAGTGCTATCCGGATTATTGAGGAGGCGGTTCATCTGCTGCGAACCGCACCGGGAGTCCTTCTGGTCGGTTATTACCTGGGCAGTGTTCCCTTTGTTCTTGGTTTGCTGTATTTCTGGGCCGACATGAGCCGCAGCGCGAATGCACACGAGTATAGTGCGGCGGCGGCTTTGGGCCTTGCCTTTTTATTTGTATGGATGAAATTCTGGCAAACGGTTTTTGCCCGAAGGGTACAGGCCCAAATTTCAGGCGACCAGCCTTCCAACTGGTCCCTGCGGCAAATCGCATCAATTACAGCCACCCAATCCCTGGTTCAATCCACCCGTTTCATTGTCATCCCGGTTGCCGGCCTGCTGGTTATTCCGTTTGGATTTTGCTACGCCTTTTACCAGAATGCCACGGCGCATGTGGGTGAAGATGTTCAAGATGTGACATCCACCTGCAAATGGGCCTGGCGTCAGGCGAAACTGTGGCCCCAGCAGAACCATCTTTTGATTGGCATATTCTGGCTGTTTGGATTGGTGATTTTTCTGAACCTCTCGATGGCGGCCCTCATTATTCCCCAACTGATGAAGTCACTTTTTGGAGTCGAATCTATCTTCACCTTGAGCGGGATTCGGATGATCCTTAATTCAACGTTTTGGATCGCCATGCTGGGCATGACCTATTTGTTTTTGGACCCGTTTATAAAAACAGTCTACGTCCTGAGATGCTTTTACGGGTCAGCCCTGAGCTCCGGAGAAGATCTCAAAACGGAGCTGAAGCGGATCCTGAGCAAAGGGAAAACCATCCTAACAGGGCTATTGGTTGTCGTTTTGTTTACGGCTCCTCTCACATCCTATGCCGAGAGTCCTGCGCCTGTCTCGCCTGACGAACTGGATCAATCCATCGAAGAAATCATGAATCGCCCGGAGTTTTCCTGGCGCATGCCCCGGGAAACCGCCGAAAAGAAAGATCCGGAAACCCGAGGCCCGCTTGAGGCCGGCATCATATGGATGCTGGAATTGATAGAAAAAGGTTTTAAAACCTTAGGCAAATGGATTAGAAACTTTTTCGAATGGCTGGAAAGTTTGCTGCCGGAAAGGCCAAGCAAACCGGTTTCCGCCAACGGCAACTGGATAACGCCGGTGCGGGTTGTATTGATAGTGCTGCTTTTCTTGCTTTTGGCAATTATGGCCTTCGTTTTTTTCCGGATCTGGCAACGGCGCCGGACGAAGCCTGTTGAAACTGCCGCCCTAGCGGCGGCACCCGTTCCCGATCTCAGCGATGAAGGAATTAAAGCCGATGACCTTTCAACCAATCGCTGGCTAACCCTTGCCGGAGAGCTGGCCGAAAGAGGGGAATTGCGCCTGGCAATGCGGGCACTCTACCTTGCGACACTGGCGCATCTGGCCAGACATGAAATGATCACCATCGAAAGTTATAAATCCAATCGTGAGTACGAACATGAGCTAAAACGACGCGCCCATCAAGACAAGGAGCTGGTTTCAATTTTTTCCAATAATTTGAATGTGTTTGAACGAGCCTGGTATGGCAGGCATCCCATCGCCCGCGCCGAATTTGATCGCTTTGCCCGTCACCAGAAAAGGATTTTGGCATTTGCAGAAAAATAAAACCATGGCCGGTGTCATAATGGCGCTGTTGCTTCTAATTTTTGTTGTCGGGGTGGCCCGTCTGTTCATACTGCGCTTTGAATCCGGCGATGTCTACCCGGCTTACTCCTCTCTGCGCAGTGACCCCCTGGGAACCAGGGCGCTCTACGAAAGTTTAGAGAATATAGATAGCGTTATGGTGGGGCGCAATTATCGACCGCTGGAATCATTAGAATTTGAGCCGGGGACCACATTTTTTTATTTCGGTTCATCGGCAAGCGGCAATGATTGGGTTCCGGAAAAATTGGTCAAGGTTTTTGATCGGCTGACACAATCCGGCGGGCGGTTGGTCTTGACATTTTTGCCGGTCACTAAAAGTAATTCAGCTGCACCGCCCCGTGAAAATTCCGAATCACAAAGGGCCGAAGGGGGGCGAGGGTCAAAAGATAGCGGGCCAGATAAGCTGGTTTCAATTAAAAAACACTGGGGCATTGGGTTGGCATTTAAAGAGAATCTTCCACTTAAAGATGATAAACATCTGGCAATCGAGGCCACATCAACTCGGACGGACCTTCCAGCGGTTATTTCATGGCACACGAATCTTTACTTTGATTTGTTTGAGAATGTCTGGCAGCCCCTTTACAGCTATGAAGGCCTTCCCTTGATCGTTGAGAGATCCTATGGCAAAGGCAGCATTTTGCTGTGTGCCGATTCTTTTTTTATCAGCAACGAGGCATTGTGGTCGGAGCGGCATCCCCAATTGCTTGTGTGGCTGATCGGGGGCAACTCCAAAATAATCTTTGATGAAACTCACTTTGGTATCTACAAGCAACCGTCTGTGGCCCAACTTCTGCGGCACTACCGGTTTCACTGGTTTTTTGCGGCCCTGGTTGTCCTGGCCTTATTGTTTATATGGAAAAGTACTTCTTATTTTGTACCGCCGCCGCAAGATGATGACTTGGCCGGTGCGGATGTGGTGTCTGAAAAAGATTATACCCAGGGCCTGATTGCCCTGTTGCGCCGCAACATCGCGGGCAGTCAAGTATTACAGGTTTGCGCAAGAGAATGGGAGCAGACATTTAAAAAAAATCCAAGGATTCGGGCCGCTGCGTTTGAGCATGTTAAAGGCATCATTGAAACGGAATCAAATGCATCCAAGAAGAGCAAAGATCCTGTGCCGGGATATCAAAAAATCAGTAAAGTGATAAACCGGCTCGGAACTTATTCACGAAGCAAAAATATATATTAGCTATGAGGCGTTAATAATAACCTGGAGTTGGAATAGTTCCAAAATTCCAACATTCCATGTGGGCGAAGCCCCCGGTTCAGAGGAAAAGTAATATGAGTGAAAAATCAGAACTATTGAAAAAAGTGTTGTTGCGAACCAAGCAGGAAGTCGCCAAAGTCATTATTGGGCAGGAACATGTTGTGGACAAAGCCCTCATCGCCATTTTTTCCGGTAATCATGCTCTAATAGAAGGTGTGCCCGGTGTGGCCAAGACCCTGCTGGTTAGAACTCTGGCTCATGTCATGCGCTGTGATTTTGCCAGAATCCAATTCACCCCGGATCTGATGCCCACCGACATTACGGGAACCCACGTTTTTAATCTGCAAAAGGATGCCTTTTCTCTGGTCAAAGGGCCGGTCTTTACCACCTTTTTGCTAGCCGATGAAATCAACCGGGCACCGGCCAAGACCCAGTCCGCACTGCTGCAGGCCATGCAGGAAAGAACGGTGACCATTGATCGCAAGACCCATGAGCTGTCCCCCAATTTTACTGTTTTTGCGACCCAGAACCCGATTGAATATGAAGGCACTTACCCTCTGCCGGAAGCTCAAAAAGATCGTTTCATGCTTAAAATCACAATGGATCATCCCGCAAGGGAAGAAGAATTGTCCCTGGCCAGTCGCATGCTCGGCAAGGATTCTCCGGAAAATGTGTTGGCGGGCGGTCAGGTAAAGCAAGTGTTGACGCCTGAGATTTTGACAAAATTGCGCGAGTCCCTGGAAGCCATTTTGGTCAAAGAGGAGCTGTCGGCATATATCGTCGATATCGTAAGGCAAACCCGCCGGCATCCCAGCGTTCTTGTGGGAGCGGGACCACGTGGAACCCAGTCATTGATACTGGCTGCCCGTACCTATGCTGCCATTAACGGGCGTGATTTCATTACTCCTGACGACATCAAGGGCCTGGCCCTGCCGGTGCTGGAACATCGCCTAATTCTGCGTCCTGAATTTGAAATAGAAGGCTTAACCTTAAAAGAAGTGGTCGATGAAATCTTAAAAAAGATCGCCGTGCCGAGATAAAGACGGGGTACGGGTTGCGAGTTGCGGGTTACGGGGTACGGAAATGGTTGATTAAGTTGATGGGTTGAATAGTTGATTAAGGTAGGAAAGTTGATTGGGTTGAATAAGTTGAATGGTTGATTAAGTCAAATTGATTGCCAGTCCGAATTGTCATCCAAGTCAACTTAATCAACTCAATCAACCAATCAACCCAATCAACTATTGTAGACATTTAGGCATTACTCAACTCGTACACAGAGTAATTGAACCCAATTGAAGTCACTGAACGCACAAATTGCAATTGGTTGTAGCTATGAGGTTCGTTCCCACATACAAACTGTTATTCTGGTTCGGGATTGTTTTTTTGCCGGTGTCGCTATTAATTGCTCTGGTTCCTGAAACAACCGGACCCGGGATTGGACTGGCAGTTGGGCTGGTTCTTGTCGGTATCTTAGACGCCGCTGTTTCCAGAAACAGACTGGACGGCATCCGCGTAACGATGCCGGAGGTGGTTCGGCTTTCAGCGGGGCGGGACGGTAAGTTGACCCTTACCATTGAAAATGAGGATATAAAAGTTAAGCGCTTAAGGCTCGGCCTGACATTTCCCGGAGAAATTTATTCATCCGAACATGACCGCATAACAGATTTGCCGGATGAAACAGCAAGCTCTTATATTATCTGGCCTTTTAAGGCCTTGAAACAGGGGTTGTATTTGCTGCAAAATTGTTACCTGGAAACGCCTTCCAGGCTTGGGTTTTGGTCCTTGCGTCGGGCCGAAGCGATACGGTCCCAAATTCGGGTTTATCCGGATCTTCTCAGGGAACGCAAGAAGCTATCCGGCCTGTTTTTAAACCGGGGCATTGGCATTCACGCCCAGCGCCAGGTGGGCAAAGGCAGGGAATTTGAACAGCTGCGAGAATATCTTCCAGGGGACAGCTTTGAAGATATCCACTGGAAAGCCACTGCCAGACGCGGAATGCCGATTACCAAAGTTTATCAAATCGAACGAACCCAGCAAATCTATGTCATCATAGACGGATCCCGTTTGAGTGCCAGAAATTCAGACCCGTTGGGCATTAATTCCAACAATGAACCCGGGGCTAATAACAGCTATACCACTATCATGGAGCGCTTCACAGCCGCCGCCCTGGTTATGGGTCTGGCCGCACAACGGCAGGGGGACGTTTTCGGGTTGCTGGCATTTGACGATCGGGTAAGAAAATTTGTGCGGGCTAAAAACGGCAGAGCGCACTATGATGTTTGTCGCGATGCCCTCTATACCATGCAGGCGCAGAGTGTAACTCCGGATTTTGGGGAGCTGGTCAGCTTTATCGCAACTAAAATCAGACGCCGCGCCCTGTTGATCATATTAACCAATCTGGACGATCCTGTGCTGGCCGAGAGCTTTAGCGCTAATATCGATTTAATCAGCCGGCAGCATCTGGTATTGGTCAATATGCTGAAGCCCGCGGGTGCCGATCCGATTTTTTCCGATCCTTCGGTAACCACTGTTGACGACATCTATAAGCAGTTAGGCGGACATATTCTATGGCGGCATTTGCGTGAGATTGAAAAGTCTCTCCAGCGCCGCGGCATTGGCTTTTACCTGCTGGAAAACGAGAATTTGTGTACGGATCTTGTGACCAAATATTTATCCATTAAGAGAAGACAGATACTGTAAGCAGCTATGCTATATATCAGAAGACGTTGTATTACTAGTGCGAATGTGTATAGGAAAAAATTAATCAAAATTCGAAACTCGAAACTCGAAATTCGAAACAATATCGAATGACCAAAATTCAAAACTCGAAACAACAGAAAGATCGTATAATGACCGAATCCGATTAAAAAGTTTTGAACATTGGTATTTTTTGACCTTCGAATTTGTTTCGGATTTCGTTATTCGATATTCGGATTTGTTTATTCAGATTCTTAAACTGTACGATATTGCAACAAAAATCTCAGGCTATCTTAACCCTGTGAATAATCTATGCTCATCG
>JAIVWA010000098.1:10182-10716 GCA_049190255.1 Gammaproteobacteria bacterium
GGCAAGAAACCGGAACTCTTGGACTCAGAAACTGTGAACCTTTGAACCCTGAACCTTTGAACCCACATACCTATGCTCATCGATCTGCAAAAATTTATCATCGAAGAAAGACCATACTGGAATGAGCTTGAATCCGTTCTGGACAGCCTTGAAAAGCGGCCGGAACTCAAGTTGAACCTGTCACGGATTGAACGCTTTCATTATTTGTATCAACGCACATCCGGAGGCCTGGCAAAGATTCAAACCTTTGCATCTGAGCCAAACACGCGGGCTTTTCTCGAATCACTGGTAGCAAGGGCTTACGGCGAGATTCACGAAACCCGGAAGCGGCCCCATCGACTTGCACCGCTGCACTGGTTTTTCGTGACCTTTCCGCAGACCTTTCGCAAACATGTTCGTGCTTTTTGGATCTGTCTGGCAGCCATGCTCGTGGGAAGTGCCTTTGGTGGGTTTGTCATATTTGCAGATCCGGCGTCCAAGGATGTTCTGCTGCCTTTTGGGCACCTGCATGGGGATCCATCCGATCGGGTTGCC
>JAIVWA010000099.1:0-10630 GCA_049190255.1 Gammaproteobacteria bacterium
AGCCATTCATGTCCACTGGTTTTGAAATTCGATGACAGTTAAACTGGAAAAAGAAACCATACTGACTCAATTGCGGCAGCTATATAACTAAACGAGGACCTAATGACGATAAGATATATACAACCAGTTGCGCCAAATTCTACTGAAGGACTGGTCGCGCGCGTATACCCTCAAATAAAGAAAGAATTCGGCGCTCTTGTAGAACCTTTTACCCTTCACTCACCCTCGCCGGAGTTGCTGGCAGGTGCCTGGAGTGCTTGTCGGGAATCGCTCCTGGTGGGATCTGTTCGTCGAGAGGTCAAGGAGGCCGTGGCTGCTACAGTATCCAGAATTAACCAGTGTCCCTACTGCGTCGATGCCCATACCATCATGCTCAATGCGATCTCGGCGCGTAACTCTGCTGAAGCCATCATTGACCAACGTGACGATCAGATTCGGGATGCGGCGGTGCGTTCGATCGTAAAATGGGCTGCGGCAACCCGTTCACCCGGAGCAAAGGTTCTTCTTTCACCCCCGTTCTCCCACAAAGACGCACCGGAGATTATTGGGACGGCCCTGTTCTTCCACTACGTGAATCGGATGGCAAGTGTGCTCTTGAGCGATACGCCCTTACCATCCAATCATCCGCTGCTGAAGGGGTTTTTAAAAAGAATGGCGGGCTGGTTTTTCTCCAAAGCTGTTCATCGCTCCAAACCATTAGGGGCGTCATTGGAATTATTACCCGCAAGCGAGCTGCCTGCCGATTTAGCCTGGGCCAAGACATCACCGAACATAGCGGGCGCCTTTGCACGTTTTGCGGCCGTGGTTAATAGGGCGGGTAGAGAATTTATTCCGCAAGACGTACGTGACTGCGTCGTGGAACAGGTGCAGGCTTGGGATGGTAAGGATCCCAAACTCGGTCGGCATTGGGTTGAGGAGGCTATGAGCGGGTTGGACGAGAAATCTAAAGATATTGGGAGACTCGTTTTGCTGACCGCACTGGCGCCATATCAGGTTGATGAAGGGGTGGTGAATGCATTCACCACCCACCTCACTGGGGATGATAGACTTATAGGTGCACTGGCCTGGGGCAGTTTCACGGCCGTACGCAGAATCGGAACATGGCTATATAGTGGTTGACCGAAAACCCAGCTCAATCGATTTGTTGGGTTTCGCCGTTTAGATCATGGCGCGCAAGATGCTTGATTTTCGTAGGTTGGTCCGCCGGAGGCGGAGAAACCCAACATAACCGAACGGGCTCTACCCAACCTACCAAAATCGCGACTTTCCGTTCAGGCATTAATTAGTACTATCGAAAAACAAAAGGGGGCGCGTCGTCATCCAGCGTAACCGGTTTGTTGCCGCGGGGTTTGACACTCAAATTTTTCTTCTTTTTGAATCGTTGGGGGCGGACAAACAAACCTGAGAATAAAAATACTAGCAGTTTGAAAAGCACTTTTACACCCAGCAAGACTATATAAAACAGCCCTACCCCAAAGGCCACTTCCACAAACATGGGTTGATTGGTCACCCAAATGGAGAATTTGTCCCAGTTGCTTACCAGCCAATTTAGCATCATTTCCATCATATCTACATTCCTTTCTTTTTTTTACCTCTGAAAGCAGAATTTGTCAAGAAAACGAATAACTTAAATGGTTGGGCAAATTTGGGTCAAAAATTTGACATTTCGCGGCAGTTTATTCCCGGCCCGAACCTGCCGTTTCATCAAACCATCGGTTAAACGGCCGTTTATCAAGGCATGCCTCCCCCAAAGGATGACTTTGGCATGAAAGTTGAATGATGTAATTTTTATTCATACGCATGGGAATTCAATTAGACATCATGCGCCGGGTGATTCGGGGTTCCTGTCAGGCCTCGGAACACGCCTCCTTTCATCGCCTCCGGGGCCTGACCTACCCCGGAGGCATCACCATGACGGTGGAAAATGAACTGACATGAGCTTGAAATGAGAGGTGAGTAAGACCATGATTTGTGTTTTGGAATACGGTGAGAATATCGGGACCCTGCGGAATTTATTTCGGGATGAGCAGCAAGCAATTGTTTTTGCAAAGCATATTATTGATTTGTCTGAAGAGGAATACACCTGCATTGCCGCCAACAAGTGGTATTGCGCCAAAAAGAAAGAATATGTAGAGGTTCAGGATTTATAGATCTTACCAATGTGGATTTTTTGCTAAAGTTTATCGGAATTCAACCGATATTAAAGATTGCAGTGTGCTGGCGGGCACACTGTTATTTATAATTCCTTAGGGTAAGGGGCAGCCCCCGTGGGGCTGCCCCTATTTTTTTATACCGGGAAAATGGCCACAAAGGCACAAGGACACAAAGCAAAGCTGTTTGCTAAAATTTATCTTTGTGTTTTGGTGTCTTGGTGGCAAAAATGTTTTACCACAAAATGCACAATCCGCCTGAGGCAGACTAAGAGACTAAACCGTCACCCATCCAATTTCTCAAATCCTATACATACACACCAATTGTTTGCTCCCGGCAGAACTCTATTTGTTCTTGACATTTTAATCGCTTTGGTTAATCCGTATGCCATGGCTTTTCAAAAGTACACCGTTCCGATGATGGCCTGTTTCGTATTTTTGCTGATTTTCGGCCCGGCCGCGGTTGCGGGAGACACCCAAGACGTACCCAGAATTTCTGTCCAACAGGCTAAAAAATTGATGGGCAGTCCGGATACGATCGTCATAGATGTGCGCAAGTACCGTAACTGGTGGCGAAGCAGCAAGAAAATTCCAACTGCCGTCAGAGAGGATCCATCTAAGGTGGACCAATGGATCGAAAAGTTCGGCAAGAACCAGACCCTTATATTTTATTGTTCCTGAAAGAGCGAAAGAACAAGTGCCCGGGTGGCACGGACCTTTAGGCTTAAAGGATACACTAACGTATTTGCGCTTCAAGGGGGCTGGAAGGCCTGGCAGCAGGCAGGTTACCCGCTGGAAGAAAAATAAATTAATCTAAAATGTCGCGGCTTTTTATTTTCCGTGACACCGAAAGGGAATGATTGGGGAAAATGGAATAAAAACCCCGGAAGACAACTTACGCCTTCCGGGGAGGTTAGAGTAACGGTCATAGCAAAGTTAAGGTTTGTTTTCAGTACGGTGATAAAATGGTTAAAATTTAGCGTTTGGCAGTAAGCTATGACCAGCCTCGGCAGACGCCTTATTGTTTTGGCGCCGCCAGTCTCACAACCTTTAACAAAAGGGGACGGGGGACTAAGTCGCCCTTTTCAAGGAGGGATAATTATTCCTATCACAATATATAGTTGCATGTCAAGAAAAAAATCAATATATTGTGTTTTTTCATAGTTCCGTCAATTTTCCCTAATATCATCGGCCTATCCCCCCCCTTTGACAGCCTCACAAGCTGACGCCGGCTATAACTGTTGAGTATATAAAAAAAATTAGTTTAGCTTCAAATTGGTTAAATGATGCTTAATGTGTGAGGTATGGAATCAGAAAAAGCCCCTAAACACCTGCCAAACCGTGAAGCCCACTATTGTTTCGGATGCAGCCCGGCAAATCCATCCGGGTTGCAAATGAAATTTTACACCCAGGATTCATCTGTCTATTCCCGCTTGAAGGTGCCGGATCATCTGTGTGGATGGGACCGGCTGGTACACGGCGGGGTTATTTCGACAATCCTGGATGAAATCATGAGCTGGTCCGGCATCTATCTGCTCAAACAGATCACCATGACCAAATCCATGACAGTCGATTTTATAAAACCGGTTTACATCAACAGCGACTTAAAGGCCGAAGGCAAGGTGTTGGAGAAAATAGGCCGGCATGAAGCCCTGCTGGAAGGCAGCCTGTACAACGCCGAGGGTACGCTCTGCGCCAGGTCCAAGGCCACCTTTGCGATATTCTCTCCGGCGGTTGCCAAAAGACTGGGGATCGCCAGAGAAGAACACCTGCAGTGGTTTGAAGAAATTTGCGAAGTTCATTAAACATCATCCATGTTTATGGGGATGTCGCCCATGCGGATGCACGTGTCGATGCACATGAATTTGCGATTCATCTTCAAAAATGATTTGGCCGTGTTTTATTGAGCATATTTGATTAGTCGTATACAAAAGAAAATCGATATCGTGCGAAATGATAATATAGGACTGGTCAAGGTTGGAAATTATCTCTACTATTTTTGAACTGGTGTCGGAGTCAAGTCCAGTCAGCGGCTCATCCAGAAGCAGCACATCCGGCTCCATTGCCAAGACGGTAGCCAGAGATACAAGCCGTTTTTCACCCCCCGACAGTTTGAAGGTAATGCGATCTTCAAATCCTTCCAGGCCCAGATTTGCAAGTGTTCGCCGTGCAATGTTTTGGGCCTTCTCTTTGGATTTGCCCAAATTCAGCGGTCCGAATGCCACATCCTCAATGACGGTCGGGCTGAAAAGTTGATCATCGGGATCTTGAAACAACAACCCTATGCGTCGCCGTACCTCTTCGAAATCTTTGGCGGTTGTGACGGTTTTACCAAAAAGTTCCATAGCGCCTGAAGTCGGCTTATTCAATCCCATGATGAGGTGGAAAAGAGTTGTCTTGCCGCTGCCGTTGGGAGCAACCAATCCCATCCGATCACCATTGTAAAATTTGAAATCAAGATGGTTTAGCACGGCCTTGCCACCGGGATGGCTGAAATTGATATCTTTTAAATTTATTATTGGAGGTCCTGAGTTCATAGATAAAATCAACGCCCCTTACTTCAGCCATTCAAGGTAGATCAATACTAAGATGACACCCGCCATGGCGGTTACAAACAGCCGCTCGTGTTTGCCGGTGTTAAATTCATGCAAACAATAAAATTTGCGTTTAAACCCCCGGCAAAGCATGGCTTTATAGACCCGATCGGCCCGGACTGTCGAACGAACAAGAAGCATACCGACGAGGTAAGCATACGTTTTATATGTGTGCAGATTGGTTCCCGGTTGGAAACCTCTGATCCGGGCGGCGCGGATCAGACGCTGGTATTCCTGATCAATCACAAAGACGTAACGATAGGTCATCAACAGCAAATGGACGATCTTATCCGACACATGCAGCCAATTGAGGGCATAGCCAAGGATTGAGAAGTTCATGGTTGTAACCAATGCCATAAGGGCCAGCAAAATGGCATTGGATTTCAACGTGATTTGGGCCGCCATGACGATCCCGGCGTTATAAATAGTTAACGGTCCGAGTGTCAAAGCTATGGGGCCATGAAAGGTCAGGGGAAGAACCAACCAGAGGAGCACAGTAAAACTGTTTACCACGATGATTCGTTTAATGATTTCGCGGGCAGACAGCTGCGCCAGCATGACCAATACGAATGAGATCAGGACAGCGGCTGTCAAAACCTGAAAGTTGCGGGACAGGGCGACGACGATTGAATAGACGCAGGCAGTCATAAGACGAATGCGCGGGTCAAGCTGATGAACAAATGAATTTCCGAAGGCAAACGGTTCCTGGAGCATGGCGGATGATCACTCTTTCTTTTTGCGGCTTTGGACATAGGCGGCAATGCCGACTAGGCCAAGAATATAACCGATACCTGCAAAAATGTCTCCAACAGAGGGGGCATCTTGCCGGATATCGGCCAGCATCCTGGTAATGGGCTTCAACTTCCTATCTAAAACAGTTTCGATGATTGCTTCCAATTCTTTGGGCTTTATGGCAGTGTCCGGCGCTGCGGTCCTGGTATCCACGGATGTTATGGCAACATCTTTTTTTCGTTCAGATTGCATGGCTTTTTCGGCGCTTTTGTCCGAAGCTGTCTTCGATGGCAAATCCTCCATTTCGGCCGCGCGTAGGGTCCACTCTGCCTGATGCCCCTGTCCGGCGATAAGCACGATTTTTAAATCCGTCCGTTGGGGAACCTTGAAAGAAAATTCGCCCTGATCATTTGTCAGACCGGAAAGCAACTTGTTACCCCGAGGATCCGTGACAACAATTTTGCCGGACGTTACTTTTTTGCCGCCGGCAAATTTGCTCTCCACGTAAATCGTGTCCCCTTCAACCCAGGCAAAAACATTCACCCGGTGGGCGGATGCAGAATCCACACCCCCATACAAGATACACAGCAAGACTATAACCGCGGCAGTGTATTGGGCTGAAATTTTGTTCATGTGCATACCTCAACGCGCTTTTACAGTTTCATATAAGACTCTAATCCGGCATGCCGAGCAACATCTCCGGCCGCACTTTGCGCAAAAAAGCCACACAAATTGCGGTTACAACACCTTCAATAATCATAACCGGTATATGGGCGGCAATAATAATACCGGAGACTTCCAGGAAATTTTCTTCCGTGAAAATCAGGGATAAGCCGACAAGCAGGCCGCTGAGGAGCACCGACAGAAATCCACAGGCAAAAGCGGCGACGGCGGCAGTCCGGGAGCTTTTGGTGACAAGTCGTCCGAAGATAAGATAACAAAAAACCGCCGGCAGTGCCATAATCAGGGTGTTGACACCTAATGTGGTAATGCCGCCGAACTGAAAAAAAGCTGCCTGCAAGGCCAGTGCTACCAGAATGGCTGGAAAAGCCGCCCAGCCGAGTAGCAGTCCCACCAGTCCGTTCAATATCAAGTGGGCATTGGACGGCCCGATGGGGATATGGATCAGCGAGGCCACAAAAAAGGCAGCCGCCAGCATCCCGGTTTTAGCAATCTGATCATAGTCCAGTTTCTTAAGTCCAATGCCCGTCCCGACTGCGGCCAGGGCCGCGCCCGAAATCAGCACCGTACCGGATAGTACCCCTTCAGAAATATGCATGCGTGGCATCCTGTCAAATTTGTCGATACAAGGCAACCTCTATAATTTCTACTTCATTTTGTGGAAGTACACCCAGATAACCGCTCCCAGTTCAACATCCTTTTCTTCTCCTTGATGCGGCAGTTTGTAATCCGCACCGTTTAACGCCGCAAACCCCCACCAGCCGGAAACCGGAGCGGCATATGTGAACACGCCGTTGCCATCGGCCTTGATGGTTTGGGTAATCATGTACCCGGTGGGGGCAGTGTACTTCTTGTCGATGTTGTAATATTCGACTTCAACCTCGGCCAACGGCACCGGTTTGCCGTCCAGCTTAACAATCCCCTGAAAGACATTTCCGGCGTACAGGCCAAAGGGTTTGGACAGGGGAACGATTTCGGTCTTGAGCCCGATTTCCTCATCCCAGCCTTCATCGTCACCAAAGGCCGTTACCACCGTTTTGGTGTAGTGAATGATAAATGCATCCTCAGCCGGCTCCCAGTACGGTTCGGGTTCCATGTAAAACATATACACCCCCGGCCGCCTGACCGGATATGCCGCCTGCCAGGCGTTGTGACCCATTACCTGTGTTGCTTCAAGTGAACCCCGCAGGTCCTTCTTCTTTCCGCCGGCCAACACATTAAAGGCTTTGGGTTTGACCAACTCCATACCAACCATTTCAAAAGGGTGGGAAAAGGAGAGGGTGACCGTTAGCGTCCGGCTGTCGTCCTGCATCACCATTGAATCTGTGGGAATCAACATCCCAAAATGCGACCCGGCCGAACCTGCCACAAACAATGTTAAAAAAACAATCAGGACTGTCATCTTGCAAAATTTCATGTTTTCTCCTCCCCAACCCGGACAAGCCGGAATTGAATATTGACGATTTAAAGATAAAAAAAGCCACGACCGCTCTCCCCATTCAGGGGAAATCGCCTTCGTGGCTTTATTCTATAATTTATTGAGAAGCTGAATCAAACCTGTCCAGGGTTCAACCTATCTCACTGGCAGATAGTTCGCCGGGGCTTCTTGCCCCGGATAGGGTGGAATTAGCAAAGATAAAATGATCTTGTCAAGCAAAAAACTTTTTTCTGATTTAATTGAGCGATCGGGGAGTTTCTGCCCAAATGCCTAAAATGCACTTTAGGCATTTCTTTGGGTAATTTAATTTTACATTAAAATATCTTGACACAAAATGTACAAAAATAATTCCTAAGGGCCTAATCATATATTTATTACCTGGTCGGCCAACTGCATGGCGGTGACGATATCCAGCATGTTGGTCGTTTCGCCGACCTGCTTTTTCTCCAGAAGATCGAAATGGTTCAGGCAGGTTCCGCAAACCAAAATTTTGAGGCCTCCCTTTTCGTAGTCCCTCAGATCCTCAATCACTTCCGAGGTGTCGATCGTGAGCTTCACGGCGTTGTTGACGAGTACCAGTCGCCACAACTCGCTGCCCATTTCTTTTAGCGTGCGTAAAAAACTGACCATCAGCTTCAGGCCCAGTTCATCATCGCCGAAACCCATGCGGTCGGTGGTGCACATGACCATGATCTTCTTTACATCGGATTGCTGCTCAGCGGATAACTGGGCGTGCTCCCCGGGCTCTAAACCACACGTTCCGATGACCAGGTAGTCAGTCCCTTTTTGTTCAAGCGCCGTCTGAAAACCCTGCGACTCCAGGAAGCGCTGAACGTTCTGCTGGGAAGCCGCATTGTCGACAATGACTTTCACGCTGCCGGGCTTTTCTTCCTGTAGCGCGGCTTTGGTGTGAAGCACGGGGGCCGGGCAGGCCAAGCCGCGGGCATCGATTTCCTTCATGATAAAACCTCCTGTATAGCTGTTAAAGGTCAATGCGTCTCATACCACCCATATTTTTTCTTCCGGACCGTTCAGCACTTCGCCGATCTCCGCCGCATCGCCGACACCCGTATCTTTCAGGGCCGTGATGAGTTCGGTGGCTTGATTCGCGCTTACGCTGATCAGCAATCCACCCGAGGTCTGGGGATCGACCAGTACGTCCTGCCGGGAGCGCTCCACCGTTTCGGCAAAGTCGATCATTGATTCCCGGAATTCCCTGTTTTTGTATGCACCGGCGGGGATGAGTCCCATGGAAGCAAATTCCAAGGCTTGCGCAATCACCGGCACCTGATCGGAAAAGACCCGCACGCTCATGCTTGACCCGCATACCATCTCGGCCAGGTGCCCGAGCAGGCCGAAGCCGGTAACGTCGGTGCAGGCCGTGATATTAAAATTCGACATGATCCTGGCGGCGTCCCGGTTGAGCGAGGCCATCAAATGGGTAACCTGGTCGACGAGGTCGGCAGAGGCCATGCCCGCCTTGATCACGGTGTTGACGATTCCGGTGCCGAGCGGTTTGGTCAGGATCAGCCGATCGCCCGCCCGCAGGTCCTTCTTGGTGAGCACCCGTTCCGGGTGTACGACTCCGGTGATGGACAGGCCGTATTTCAATTCCTTATCCTCGATGCTGTGACCACCGATGAGAACCACGTCGGCCTCCGTAAGCTTGTCGAGGCCACCCTGGATGATTTGCCGCAAAACCGCTATATCCATTTGCTTGATCGGGAAGGCCACCAGGTTCATGGCAGTCTTCGGGGTCCCGCCCATGGCGTAGACATCGCTCAGTGCGTTGGCGGCGGCGATCTGTCCGAACCAGTAAGGATCGTCCACAATGGGCGTGAAGAAATCCACCGTCTGGATCAGCGCCAGATCATCTGAAATTTTGTAAACACCGGCGTCGTCCGCCCGGTCCAACCCGACGATGACATTCTCATCGGTCGGGAACACCATGCCGCACAGCGCCTTGTCCAGGTCCCCTGGAGCCAGCTTGGACGCTCAGCCGGCACCCGTCACGGTCTCAGTTAACCTTATTTTCTTGGTATCCCCCATGGGTGTTCTCCTTAGCAGCCAATATCGTTTACAACACTGCTAAAATACAATGATAGATTCCGATATGTCAAACAGGATTTTCCGATAGAATTGAGACGATATTAAGATTTTTCCGATAGGCTGAGACGTTGCCGGTTAAGGCATCAACGGGAGCGAAATGTTGAAGGGATTAATTCTTCTGTTCTCCTGCGCTGGTCAGCAGAAAATCAAGCATGGCCTGGCACGATGGTGAGGCGATCCGCAGTTTATTCCGGATCAGGAAAAAGTTTCGAGACATCGAAAGTCCTTTGACCTTTAAGGCTTTGAGGAGCCCGGCTTTGACCTCCGTGTCAATGGCTCTGGCTGAGAGGATGGACAGGCCAAGGCCTGATTTGATACCTTCTTTAACAGCCGTCGATGAGCCGAACCGGGCGGAGACTTGAAGGGCGTTGGTACCGTCCTCACCGGATTCACGTAGATAGGCCTCCAGGATCTTCAGGGTGCCAGAGCCTTCTTCCCGCAGTATGAATGGTGTTTTCCGCAATTCCTGCAGGGAGACGGCCTTTCGCCGGGCCCATGGGTGCCGGATAGAAACGGCCAGCACCAGTTCGTCCTCCCATAGTTTTTGGCATAATAGGTTCGCATGTGGACTTTTTGATCCGATAACGCCTATCTCAAGTTTCCCTGCAAGGACGCGATTTTCAATCTCACTGCTGTCTGCGATGGTCAGTTTCACCGCTAAATGCGGATACTTTTTGTTGAATCTACCAATGAGATCCGGAAGAATATATTCACCGGGAATGGTGCTGCCGCCCATGGAAATTTCTCCCTGTTCCAGTCCCAGGAATTTCTCTATCTCCAATTGGGCCGTCTCTTTCATTTCCAGAAGCAGGGTGGCATGTTTGTGCAGAAGTTCACCGGCAGCAGTGGGAATCACTTTTCTACCCAGGCGGTCAAGCAACCGGGTACCAATCTTTTTTTCAAGAGAGGCGATCCTTTCACTTACC
>JAIVWA010000100.1:0-10609 GCA_049190255.1 Gammaproteobacteria bacterium
ATTAAGACGGCTTTTAAAAGACCAGAAACCTGACCCGGCCCGGCCGGCGGAGGACCGGACATGATCCTTTCCGCCATACCCATATGGATTGTTGATGTCGCCGGCTCCATTCTGATGATCATCTTCTCCTTCTTGTGTCTGCGGCTGGTCCATAAGCTGAAAAATCACGACCGCAACAACGTGATTTGGACCTATCTTTTGTGGGTCTGCTACGGGCTGGCACTTTTTGCGGTTTCACGGTCCGTGGGGCATATTCTCAAGCAGGCTCTTTTGTTGTCAGGGCAAACAGCTGCATGGCGTGCAATCCAACCTTTCAGCGGTGCCATCAATACCATAATGTTTGTGCTGGTCGCCTCAGTCACGCTTTTCTTTGAACGGACCTGGAAAATATACCAGCAGATATCAAAAGATAAACAGGCGCTGCAGTCGGCCCATAAAGAACTTCTTTATCTGAATCAAAATCTCGAGAATGTGGTGTCCGAGAGAACCAAGGCCCTGGCCCTGTCCGAGCATAAATACCGTCGAATTTTTGAAGTCTCAAAGGATATGATTCTGGTGACCAAAAAGGACGGTTCAATTGTGGATCTGAATCCGGCGGGATATAAATTACTACGATTAGAAGACGCTGAGGCAGCTCAGCAGGACAGGCGGTTTCAGGATTTTTTCGCCGATACGGCTTTATGGGATACCATCAAAAAGACCATAGACGAACAGGGATTTGTTTCCAGTTTTGATGTCGATTTGAAAAATTCCGATGGCGGCAAAAGTAAATCTCTGGTCAGCGGAAGTCTGGACAGAGCAACAGTGGAAACCGAAGATACGATCCACTTTCTGGTCAAGGATATCGAACAAAGAAGGATATTGGAAAAAAAGATGGCCCAGGCCGAAAAACTGGCTTCCATTGGACAACTTTCCGCAGGAGTCGCCCACGAAATTAACAACCCGCTGGGTATTATTCTCGGCTATACCCAACTTTTGATTAAAAATAAAAGCAGCGAAGAGGAACGGTATGATGATTTAAAGACCATCGAAAAAAACGTAAAAAACTGCAAGGCAATCGTAGAAGACCTTCTCAGTTTTGCCAGAGGATCGGAGGCTAAAAAAGAAGTTGCCCGGATTGGGGACATTATCGCTGATGTGGTCCATTTTATGCGGCAGCATTCCGATCTGGACAACATCCAAATTATGACCGAATATGATCCCCGGGTCCCTCCAATGGAGCTGGATGATAAAAAGATGAAACAAGTATTCCTCAATCTTTTGATGAATGCCAAGCATGCGGTAAAGCAAAACGGGACAATTCATGTAACAACCAAACTCAATCAGGCCGGAGATCAACTCTCCATTATGGTAATGGATAGCGGACATGGAATCCGCAAGAAAAATTTATCCCGCATTTTCGATCCTTTTTTCACCACCAAGCCCACCGGCGAAGGAACCGGTTTAGGGCTGTCGGTCAGCTATGGTATTATTAAAAACCATGGCGGTGATATAGAGGTGGAGAGTGAAGAGGGCCAAGGCTCCACCTTTACGATCAGGTTGCCCGTTGCACCAAAAAGCAGAGGTAACACCCCATGACCCCGTCATTATTAATCGTTGACGACGAACAGGACATGCTCCAGCTTCTGAGAAGAAGCCTTGAGTCCGAGCTAAGCTGCAAGGTGCAAACGGCCGCATCAGCAGAGCAGGCCCTGCAACTGTTGGCCGGCAATATTTTTGATCTGGTTTTAGCCGATATCAAAATGCCGGGCATGAACGGCCTGCAATTGCTCGAATTAATCAAAAAAGACAAACCGGAGCTGACGGTCGTTATGATGACGGCTTTCGGCCACATCGAAATGGCGGTGCAGGCCATGAAAAGAGGCGCCTATGATTTCATCACCAAGCCCTTCGACCTGGATGCCCTGGTTTTGCGACTGGACAAAGCGCTGGAAAGGAGCAGACTGATCAGGGAAAACCGGCGACTTCAGCAGGAAGTCTGCGAG
The DNA here is from genome assembly GCA_049190255.1 of Gammaproteobacteria bacterium. Taxonomy (GTDB): domain Bacteria; phylum Desulfobacterota; class Desulfobacteria; order Desulfobacterales; family JAFDCJ01; genus JAFDCJ01. Next base: position 1,986 of record JAIVWA010000100.1, read on the forward strand.
GACAGTGCCTTTCAGAATTTGATCGGTAAAAGTTCAAGCATGCAGCGGGTATACGAAACGATCCAGATGGTAGCCAAAACGGATTTAACGGTGCTGATCACGGGAGAATCCGGAACCGGAAAAGATCTCAGCGCCCGTGCCATCCACGCCTTGAGCTCTCGCAACAGCGGACCGTTTGTGGCGGTAAACTGCCCTACGATTCCGGAAAATATCCTGGAAAGCGAACTGTTTGGCTATAAAAAAGGGGCATTTACCCATGCCACCAGGGATAAAAAAGGGTTGTTTCAAGAAGCGCACCACGGCACCATTTTTTTAGATGAAATCGGTGATATCAGCCCGACCTTTCAGTCCAAGCTGTTGCGGGTGCTGCAGGAAAAGGAGTTTAAGCCCCTGGGTGATACCCGGTCAGTTGCGGTGGATGTCCGGATTATCGCCTCCACCAACCAGGCCCTCAAGGAAAAAATACAAAAAGCCGAGTTTCGGGAAGATTTCTTTTATCGCTTAAACGTCCTGCCCCTTCACCTGCCGCCGTTAAGGGAACGGACCGAAGACATCCCCCTGATTGCCAATCATTTGCTGGTGAAGCATTGCCGGGAATTAAATAAACCGAACAAAAGGATATCCGCCGAGCTTTTGGAAATCTTTGTAAGCAGGACCTGGGAAGGAAATGTCAGGGAAATGGAAAATCTCATCATACAGGGCATTTTATTTTCTTCCGGAGATGATATCCGACCCCGGGATGCGGGGCTTGATAAAGAAACTCAGACTGTCTGCCTGGTGGACAGCACCTTTCAAGAACTCCCCTATAAAACGGCCAAGGAACAGACCCTGCAGTCATTTAACACCGGTTATATCAATAATATTCTTACCGCCAGCCAGGGCAATGTCACCCGGGCCGCCAAGCTCTGCGGACTTGAACGCCAGGCGCTGCAGCAAATCATGCGCCGTTACGGGATTAAAGCAGATCCCTTTCGAAAATAAAGGTTCAAAGGTATAGAGGTTCAGGGTTCAAAGGTTAATAGATTCAGCGTCGCTGCTGGCTATCTGAGCAGTCCAGTCGGTTGGATATTATACGGTTCTGCGGTTCGCTGTACCTCTGAACCTTTGAACTCTGAACCTCTGAACCCTGAACCTTTGAACCCCTACCAGAATACATTCTGAAGCAATTTCAGCGCAAACACCAACAGAACCGCCCCGAATATCCTTCGAATGGTGCGGCCTTTTAACTTCTCGGCCATAACACGCGAGCCCAGCTGTCCGCCGGCGAAGGAAAACAGCGCCGCCAGCAGGATAAATCCCCAATCGGGCCTGGCAATGGAAATATGGGCCATAAAACCGCTAAACGATGAAAAGACCACAATAAAGATCGATGTGGCAGCGGCTGTTTTGGTGGGAACCTTTAAGACATAAATCAGCAAGGGCACGATAAACACACCGCCGCCGATCCCCAGCAACCCGGCGGCAAACCCGATGACCATCCCGATGACACCGCCACCGATGATCCTGTGAACCGTGGAAATTTCCTTGGTGTCACTTTCTGCTTTTTGGGAAAAAATCATTCTGGCCGCAGCTAATAAGATGACCGCGGCGAGAATGGCGGTGAAAAGCCGAAGATTGACTTTTGAGGTTGTATACGCCCCCAGGGGAGCGAAAAGGGATGAAGAGATGATCAGCGGCAGACCGATTTTGACATCGATCATTTTCTTGCGAAAGTAAGTAATGGCCGCTGATAGGGCCGCAACGCCATTTAGAAACAACGATGCCGACACGGCCGTATGCACCGGAAACTGAAGCAATATAAAAAGCGGTGAGAAAATGAGACCACCGCCCAGACCGACCATGGTCAACACGAAGGATGCGCTAAATATCAGTGGTAAGAGAATTAACCAGGACATAGGTAACCGTTCACAGGTTTGGGGTTCAACGTTCAAGGTTAAGGACAAAGAAGAATCCGTCCAGATGGAGAAAAAGGGCAGTCCCTTAAAATTCCGTAACAGTCTTAAGCGCCACCGGCGGATAAATCTGCCCATGGCCCGGCGGCATGGAGTTATACACCCATTCGATATCTACGGTTCCCAATTTCATGAATCTGAAACGCTTAAAGCCATGAAAGGTCCCCCGAACCAGGACATCCTCCATACCCATCGTCAGGCCGAACACGGCAACTTCGGTTCCCGGCGGAATCCGGCTAAGTTCTTCTTTGAACGCCAGGGGCGAAAACGTCAGCATTCGGCTATCGGCAGCCTGGCATTGGATCACCGGGATGATAGCCGGATAATCATCCGGCCCAATGTAGGCAATAAATTTCAAGGCATCGAGCTGATTGAACAGTTTTTCTGCGAAGGGCGTGAGAATTCTTTCCGCTATACCGGTTTTGGCAGCGCTTTTGGCAAATTTGGTGAGCATGGCAGAGAATACAATTTGTGGCATGGGCAGGCTTTGGCTTTCGGATGTTTCGATAAGATCCAGATAATGAACGGTATTGATACCAAAATAGGTATTGTATCTGAACATGGGAATTTCGTTATAACGCTCGTATTCCGGACCCTCTTTTTTGAGATGGGTCCATTTGGCTCTCCCCCGCCACATCTTTTTATCCATTGTCATGATCACAAAGGCGATGTGAGGATTTTGCTGGATATACTGTTTGCTCAATCCCAGGCAGAACTGGCCTAAAGTAATCTGATTGGATTTAGGAGCCATGATGGAAGTAATCAAAGAAATGTGCGGCCGTCCTTGCGGATTGATGCTGGCCACAAGGCCGATCTTTTCCGCGGGTTCGAAAGCCTTCATTTCCTGATCGGTGAAATAGTTTTTTTGCTTCAATGTTCAATCTCCTAACCCGGATTTCCAGACTAAAAAGTGCATCTCAGATCCGGGTTATCAGATTTTATACCGAGACCACTTGCGCATTGGATATATCATTTACGTCAAGTCTGGTCGATCCACTCCAGAAAACGATATCCGGATTAACACCTGAGTTGCGTGCAACCGCCGCCATTTTCTCCATAAATAATTGACTCAGCAGCTCGCTTTCTTTAAACTCCCAGTCCAGATCCAGCCGCAGGTACTTATCTCTGCACAAATTGTTAAAGGCGCACAGCTCCCACCGGCTGACCGAACCGTCAAGGTTGTCGGCCATAAATTGGCCGATCCCTCTGATATTTTCTGCTGAGGCAGTGGCACCGGGAATAACCGGTGTCCTTATCCACAGCTCTTTTGGATAACCTTCAGATTGCATGCATTCCCGGATAACCATCAGGTTTTCGAGAATACGGTGGTTGTCACTGCCGGTAAACTGTAGGTGCTTTTGGGGACTAATTTCTTTGATGTCATAGAGCAAAAGATCCGCATAAGGCAAAATATTGCCCAGCGCCTGTTGGGAGCACATACCGCAGGTATCGACTGCCGTGTGGATGTCGTTTTCTTTTAATAATTTTAAAAGGCTGGTGCAAAAGTCAAACTGCAACATCGGCTCGCCGCCACCCAGCGTGACACCTCCGCCCGACTTTTCGAAATAGGTTTGGTCTTTGACGACTTCTGAGTATAAATCTTCCAGATGCCATGGTTGTCCCAACAGCTCCAGGGCAGTGGAGGGACACTCCTCGGCACAGATGCCGCAGCCGGTACATTGGCTGCGATCGATGGTATGGCCGTCCCGGGCAAAAGATAAAGCACCTTCCGGACAGACCTCCAGACAGGTTTTACAGCCGATACAGCGATTGCCGATCCAGTGGATCTGGGGGCGGGCGGAAATGCTTTCGGGATTGTGACACCAGGTGCATTTAAGGCTGCAGCCCTTAAAAAAAACCGTTGTGCGGATGCCCGGACCGTCTTCGGTGGACATCCGCTGTATTTCGAGAATGGTTGCTTTCATATTCTCATGCTGCATTATTAATTAATAAGCATTGGAGGCGGAGCCTCATTAGCGCTAAGCTGTTTTGTAAACATTCACAAGTTACATTTATGCCGTACAGGGTTGTTTTAAAGATGTTCGATGTTCATATTTTTTCATTAAACCTTCCACAGTGCCCCGGCGTAAACATAACTTAGCGCTTATGGGCTGGAGGCTGTGCCTCTGTGGTGAAATACTTCTAAAACTTACCGTGACTCACCCGCTGAATTACTTCATTCTGCAGTTCTCTTCCGACCGAGGTGAAATAGGCATTGTAGCCGGTTATTCTGACCAGCAGGTGGCGATAGTCGGCCGGGTGTTTCTGGGCATCGCGCAGCATTTCCGGATCCAGCATATTGATCTGTAACGCGCTGCCGCCGTTTTCACAGTAGCCCCTTAAAAAAGCCTTAAATTTTTCTCTATGCTCGGGGTCCTTAATAATTGACGGATTAAAGGTGATGGTATGGCTGGCGCCGTTGGGAAGACAGTTAAAGTATTCCTCCCAGTCACCGTTTCCATCTAGAGCTTTACCGCCTAAAACCTTCCCTACCGAATTGGCATTGGAAGTGGGACCCTTAATGTCCGCACCGTTGGATGGGCAGATAGCGTTGGAAAGAAATTGCCCTTTCGGCCTCCCATCCGCGCTGGCCGCCATGACGAATCCGTCCCCGGCCCAGTAATTCCAACTGAGCATGCCGGGCCTGAATTGCCGGCCGGTGGAGACCGTTCGATGCTTCCAGGTGATGTCACACCACAAATCCATGACCTTTTTAGCCATCTCATCGGCCTGATCATCATCACGCCCGTATTTAGGCGCTTTATTTTTTGCCCGGGCCTGCAATACTTCATGCCCCTGCCAGTTGTTTTTCAAGGCCTCGATAAGCTCGGGCATAGTAGATTTCTGTTTGTCAAATACCAGATATTTGACTGCCAGAAGCGAATCGACCGTGGTGGCATAGGTGACGGTCTCAAGGGTGGTTAAATTGATCTCGGCCCCGCCCCGGTTAATATCCCGCCCTTTTTCGGCACAGCCCCTGACCAGACAGGAGAGATAGGGGGTGGGGAAAAATTTTGCCCGTAGGGATTCCGACGCTTCGTATACCTCCGCGCATTTGGCAATGATGTATTCGGTCTGTTTGACATAGGCATTGAAAAATTCATCCCAGGTTCTGAACCCCGCCGCGTTGCCGGTATCCGGACCGTCCTGCCGGATCGGTTCTTCCTTAGCGGTCATGGGATTGAAAAACGGCACCAGGTCTTTACCGCCGGTGAGGGCCAGTTCCACCGCTTTGAGCAAATTAAGGTTATTGTCCACCGTCCCGGAGCGATCATTGCCCACCATGGTATTTTCAAGGCAGCCCACCGGAGCGTAGTCGTGGACATTGCTTTCATTGATCAGGTGCGTAAGCCCTGCCCGTTTGGCTTCAAGCATCATACCGGCCATGGAGCGCTCATCGAAATTGAGCAAAAAAGGTGACCCCTGGCTGGAAGATACCATCGCCACTAACTTATCCAGCAATTTATCAGGAGAGTTCCGGTGCAGCCTCACATTGGGCTTGGGCTCCAGGATCGGGCTCATCTCATCGATCACTTCAAGAAAGGCATAGGTCAGATCATTGGTCAGGTCCTCTTTGTTTTCACCCATGCCCGAAAGCGTGATCAGCTGACCAAAACCCGATGTGATCCCCTGATTGCCATTGCGAATCATGGCATCATAGACCGTGTTGCAATGCACCCAGAAACATTTCAATATCTCTTTGCCGAATTCCCGCTCCATTCCATGGGACAGGGAATATTCCCAGTACGGCAGCAGGTATTGATCAATACGGCCAAAGGAAGTTCCGGGACCGGGATAATTTTCGTCACTCATGATGAGCATATGATTTATCCACAGCGCCTGCACGGCTTCCCAGAAAGTCCTGGCCGGCTCCCAGGGTACCCGTTCCAGGTTTTGCGCCATTTGTATGAGCTCCTGCCGTCGGCGGGTATCGGTTTGATCGGCGGCCCGGTCTATACAGACACCCTTGTATTTCACAGCCAGATCGCGAGCCATGGTCGCAGCCGTTATCATCGCCCGCAGTTGATCTCCTGCAGATCCTTTCTTATCTCTGACTCCCAGAGCTTCATATTTAGATTCCAGGTCGGCATAAATGCCCTTCCAGCCGATTTTCAGCGCCCGCTCATGATCGGGTATCAAATGACCGCTGGTGGCGCCGGCGTTGCCGTAACCGTGGTCGTGAAACCACTTCATTTTAGCCCGGGCCCCGTTTTTACCCAGTAGGGCCTCATCAAAATCTTCCTGCTCGTTTTCGTCTAAGCACAGAGATGTCTGAATATTGAAGCGCCCGCCGGCAATCAGGTCGCCCGGCAGAATTTCTTTCGGCATGTAGGTGAGCATAACCTCCCGGACGAACCAGGCACGTCGTTCGACAATGCTCCAGGACCAGAAGTCCGGGTGAAGATCAATTTTGCGGGCTGCCTGGCGATAGGATCCCCGCAGGGTCTGCATCAGCGTATAGGTTTCGGGTACAATGTAAAAGCTCATTTCGTTGAACTGGACGTCCCAGGCAGTCCCGGTGGTCCAGGCGATAAACTCGTTGTTCCAGGCGCGTTCGGCGCCCTGGAAATAGTAATCCCGCAGCCATTGAATACGGGGGGATAAACCTTCGGGCTCTTTGATGGGATGGTCGTATTTGGGTAGGGCTGTGGCAGTCATGGTTTTTCTCCATTTTTGATTAAATTATATAGCTATGGTTGAAGGCACGAGGCTCATAGCATTACATTCGCGGTATAGGGTATAAAAAAAATAGGTGTATGGTATAGGGTATAAGGTAAAGGGTAAATGCTAAAAAGCGGAGAACCTGTGCGGGGAGAATTGATGAAACTGAGCCCTCCATTTCACGAGCTCCCCGGTTCTGCAGTTCGCCGTTTACCTTAAACCCTATACCTTTTACCTTATACCTGATTTTTTCTACCCTATACCTTCTACCTTCGACCTTACACCTTATACCCTATATTTTTCCTATACCCTTTGCGCTTTGCGCTATGCTCTCTGCGCTTTGCCGGGCAGGTGCTCCGCACCATGCGCCAGCATGCGCCTCATAATCCCGGCAGCGGATCTCTCGTTTTTATCTTTAATGGCTTTTACCATTTTTTTGTGAAAATCAAATACAACGGGCACAACGGTCGGATCAGAAAAGAACTGGCCGGCGAGATTGAGGTAACAATGCTTGAAAGAGTTTAGCAGCAGCGGATAAATGTGATTGCCGGAAGCCAGTGCGATGAGATGGTGAAAATCAAAGTCCAGTTCACGGATGCCTTCAACATCATGGTGACTGATACGGTCTTCGTCCTGAAGCAGGGTGCAAATGGAATCAAGCTGCTCCTGGCTGCGGTTTGCGGCCGCAAGTCGGGCCGTTTCAACTTCAAAAAGCAGGCGCATTTCCAACAAACTGGCCAGAAGCCCCGGTTCAAGGTAACCCTGATGGTAATTTACCAGTGAGGTTAAAAGGGACAGAGATCCTTCCTTGCGGAAATCATTTACAATTGTTCCGACCCTGGGGATCAGGGTGATCAGGCCTTTCGCTGCCAGATCTACCAAGCCTTCATGAACGATGGGTCGACTGACACCCAGCTGCAGGGCAAGTTCACGCTCGGGAGGAAGCTTTTGCCCAACGGGAAATTTTCCCGAAAGGATAAGCTCCTCGAAACGTTTGATGAATACGTCCTTGAGGCTTTCGGTCCGGATGGGTTTGAGAAGTTCTTGCATGCGCCGCTCCTTATTGGCAGGTGGTATGACCAGCTGCCATCATAAAGAGTGCATTCATGACTGTCAAGTCATATTATACCCGCACAAGGGTCAGATACCTGGCTGCGTCAACCAAGAAGCGGCAGTCACGCCCCAAAGACGTAAATTGAAGGCCCCGTATTGCTAAGAGGACAGTGCCAAAGCTCAGCATCTTCCTCAGTTGTGATAATTCTATCCTTAATTTGTTCTTTTAACCTCCCAGACCGTTCCTTTCTTATCTGGGCATCATTGTATTCGTGCCTTGCCGGTTAATTTATTGATGGTAATCTTGAATACTCTGGTTTTCTCTCTTAAACCCTCGATATATTTTATCCCTTTGTCAAAAAATTCTGGAGAATATTTATGCAATAGTCCTTCCATGGCCATCTGCTTATTCATATCAAATACTTCTTCAACCTCTCCTGAAACTATTACACTCTCATATTTTGTGCCAAATTTATCAGGTAATATCTCTGTATTTCCAACAGCGCAAAACGAGACAGATTTATTCTGTTTGATATTGTCAATTTTCTGTCCTTCAACAGCACAATGAAAATATATACAGTGGTTAATGATACAAAAGTTCAGAGGCACACCATAGGGTTTTCCATTTTCAGCAACTGTCGATAGCACGCCATATTCCGCCTTGTTTAATAAAGCTATTGCTTCCTCTTCCGTGATAGCACGGTCTTTTCTGCGCAATTCTTTCATTTTCTATACCACCTAAGTTTGAAGTGAACTGGAAAGAAGATCCGGGACATCCATAAATTGGAAATTCCGGGAAATCCGTAAATTTATAAATAACTTTCAAAAACAACCAAACAAGATTTTGGTTCCCTTTTATTTAAAAGTCAATTCAAGTTGATCTGCCGCAGATTTTAGCCTTTTATCTGCTGTCCACAGTGGTACTCCTGTCAACTGAGCAGACGCTAAAAGGTGGAC
>JAIVWA010000101.1:0-10571 GCA_049190255.1 Gammaproteobacteria bacterium
CTCTGTCTTCTGTCCTCTGTTTCAGAAGCCTTCAAAAGGTTCCCGCTTAACAAATCTTCCCCGACCCACTTCACCCACAAAATCCATCTGATCGCCGTTCCACTGGGAAACTTTACTGCCCCGTGAGTATACGGCATTGGGCATACCGGTAATTTCCAAACCTTCAAACGGCGTGTAATCCACATTCATATGCAGTTTGTTCTGGGTGATGGTAAACTTCTGGTTCGGATCAAAAACGATGATATCGGCATCTTTGCCGACGGCGATCTCGCCTTTGTCTTTCAAGCCGAACATCCGGGCGGTTCCTGAAGACAACACATCCACCATGCGCTCGAGGCTGATACGGTCCTTGACCACGCCCTCGGAATGCAGCAACATCATCAGGGTTTCAATTCCCGGTGCACCGTTAGGAATTTTCTTGTAGTCATCTTTGCCGTTCATATCCTTTTTGCCGTTAAAATCAAAGGGGCAGTGATCGGTGGCCACCACCTGCAGATCGCCGCCTCTCAAACCTTCCCAGAGGGCATCATTGCTTTCTTTGGTTCTCAGGGGCGGAGACATGACGTATTTGGCACCGTTCCAATCCGGCTCTTTGTAGCGTTCGTCATCCAACAACAGATACTGGGGACAGGTCTCGGCAAACACATCCACCCCGCGCTCCCTGGCCTGTTTGACCACCCCAAGGCCTTCCTTGGAAGACAAATGAACGATGTAGATTCGGGAGCCGGTCAATTCCACCATTTTGGAAGCCCTGTAGATAGCCTCCTCTTCGGCAATGTTCGGACGGCTGACGGCATGATAATAAGGTTCCAGCTTGCCTTCTTTTTCAAGCACTTTATTCATGTGATCAATAATGTGAACATTTTCCGCATGGACCTGGACCAGGCCGCCGTATTTTTTGGTTTCCTCCAGCAGCTGGATCATGGTGGCATCATCCACCCGGAAATCATAGACCATGAAAATCTTGAAACTCGGTGTGCCGTATTCCTGACAGGCCTTTTTGACTTCTTCGATGACGTCCGGCCTGGGATCCATAATTGCCGGATGCAGCGAATAATCGACACAGACTTTGCCTTCGGCCCACGATTTCTTGCGTTCTATAGCTTCGAGAAGGGTTTCACCCTTTTGCTGGAGATCAAAGTCGACCACGCAGGTAACCCCTCCGCAGGCCGCGGCTTTGGTGCCGGTCTCATAGTCATCCTGGGCGCTCGTTCCCATAAACGGCATGGAAATGTGGGTATGGGGATCTATCGCCCCGGGAAGAATGTATTTTCCCTTGGCATCGACGACTTCATCGGCCGGATTGTCCAGATCGGTACCGATGGCTTTAATTTTGTCGCCCTCGGCAAACACATCGGCCAGAAAACGGCCGGTGGCGTTTACGACAGTTCCTCCTTTAAATAACACACTCATTTGGACCCTCCTTTGTGAATGGCTCTAACTTAACGTCTTTTTCCAGATTCTTGTCCATGACCGCAGTTTCCTGCCGGTTCCATTCCTTTGGCATTTCTTTGAAGGTAATCAATTGGGGGACGGGGCAGACAAAACTGCAAATCATGCAGCTCAGACACTTATCTTCAATCAAATTCGGCCGGCGGTTTTCGGCGTCCCATTCAATGGCCTGCCCGGCACCATCCTGGCAGACGATGTAACACTGTCCGCAGCCGATGCAGCGATCCAGATCATAGTGGGTAATCCCCTGGCGCTCGATATCAAAAGCTTCCGTTTCATGCAGGTTGGCAAGTGCCTTGCCGACGAGGTCCGAAACCCTGTCGATTCCGCGCTCGGCCATAAAATCGGAAAGCCCTTCGATCATGTCCTCCACGATCCGGTAACCGTAGTGCAGAATCCCCGTGGTAACCTGAATCGTTGAGGCGCCCACCAGCATAAATTCCAGGGCATCAATCCAGGTTTCAATACCGCCGATACCCGATAGCGGCAACCCGAGCTGCTCATTTTTGGCCATGGAAGCGATAAAGTTCAAGCCGATGGGTTTGACCACCGGGCCGGAGGTGCCGCTGATGGCACCCTTGCCGAATACATTCGGTGTGGGCACAAAATCATCCAGGCCGATGCCGGAAATGCCCCGCACGGTATTGATGGCGGAGATGGCATCCGCGCCGCCGTTTTTGGCGTACATCGCCGGTTCATTCATATCGGTGATATTGGGTGTCATCTTGGCGATCACCGGAATGGATACCACCTCTTTAACAGCCGCGGTGAAGCCTTCCAACAGCTGGAAGGCCTGGCCCACCTTATGGCCGGCACCCTCGATACACATATGGGGGCAGGAATAATTCAACTCCAGCATATCCGCCCCGTTGTCCTCGGCCACCTTGGCCAGATAGACCCATTCATCGGTAAAAAACCCCATGATACTGGCAATGATGGGATGATCCGGATAGCGCTTTTTCAAATAAAGAAAGTCCGCCAGGTTGTCTTTCAGCGGCCGGTCGGAAATCATCTCAACATTCTGAACCGCAATTTCCTGCTTGGCCCCGTAATGGATACAGTGCATCCGGGGAGAAGGATGGATGATCGGCAGCCGATCGGAATTCAGTGTTTTAAACACAACGCCGCTCCATCCGGCATCAAATGAGCGTGCCACCATTTCAGCGCTGTTGGAAACCGGCGACGATGACAGCAGGAACGGATTTTTAAATTTCACACCACAAAAATCGATTGAGAGATCGATATCGTTATTCACGATTTATCCTCCTATCCAGTGAGTATGCTATGCAAAGGTCAAACAATTGAAAATTTTCGATTGAATATTGAATATTTAAGGTCCGCCTCTCTCTACGAGCTGGAAGCCGGCGGATCAATTAATAAAAATATCATAAAAATGTCGGAGCGAAGCGACATCCATAATTCGTCAATAGTCATTCGTCATTCGTCATTTCTGAAGATATTCCTTGATGGCCTTGGCAGCCAATTTGCCGTCGGCAACGGCCTGGACCACCAGAGCCGGACCGCGAACAATATCTCCACCGGCAAAAATACCTTTAACCGAAGTTTTGCCGGTCTCCGGATCCACCTGGATCAGCTTTTTATCATCAAGGTCGACATGGGGATACCATTCAGGCGAATCTTCGGCCGCGATGTTGCCGATGGCCTCGATCACCACATCCGCATCCATGATCCATTCGGAGCCTTCAATCATCTCGGGCCGTCTGCGACCCGACTCGTCGGGCTCTCCCAGACTGGTACGAACCAGCTTCAGACCGGTCAGCCGGTTTTGATCATCGGTCACATAATCCAGGGGCTGGTTCAGCAGTAAAAAATGCACCCCGGCTTCCAGAGCCTCGATACGCTCGTCGGCCTCAGCCGGCATCTGAGAGTAGGAGCGCCGGTAAATCAGATAGACATCTTTGGCACCCAGTCTGACGGCAGACTCAATACAATCCATAGCCACCGATCCGCCGCCGATAACCGCCACAGTTTTTCCCTGAAGTTTCTGTTCCATTTCCCCAAGGCGACCGTCACGCAAGGCAGCCAGATAGTCCACCGATGAGAACAGACCGTCCACGTCTTTTCCTGCCGGTCTGATGCTGGCGGCCTCCCACAGACCGGGGGCCAGGAAAACCGCATGAAATCCATCTTTCAAGAGTTTTTCCGCTCCCTCTTTACCCTGAATAGCGGTGTTGCACTCAAAATTAATGCCCAGTGCTTTGATGTCTTCCATCTCATGCTCGAGGAAATTCAGGTCAAATCTGCAGGACACAACCCCGTAACGGAGCACCCCGCCGGGCTCGGGCCGGGCCTCAAACACCGTAACCTGATAGCCGTCTTTGGCCAGTTCGGCCGCACAGCTCAAACCGCCGGGACCGGATCCCACCACGGCAACTTTTTCGTTGCGGGCGGCCGGTTTCGCGAAAACCTTGAAACCCCTGTCCCAGGAATGTTCGATTAAAAAGCGCTGAATTTTTCCGATCTGTATGGGCCGGTCGGCGCCCTCGGGCCGATTCTGCGATTTGAACATCGAACTGCACTTTTCCTCACACAGGCGAGACGTCGGGCAAAGCACACCGCAAGCGCCGCCCAGTATGTTATTTTCTTTTATCGTGCGAATGGCTCCAGTAATATTTTTAAAACGAAGTTTACGTATAAATTCAGCAGGTTGTGTATCTGCCGGGCACGCCTCAGAACATGGTGCATCGTGGCAGAGCAGACAACGGTCAGCCTCGGCCATCGCCTGGGCCAGATCGAGCCCCTTGCTCATTTCCTTAAATTTATCAGTACTGCTCACAGTTTATCCTCCTTCAGGTAATTACTCCGCCCTGAAAAATAGCATATTCAGGGTGATAAATAGTTCTTCGAAAACCAAAGTTTGTTTTTTAACCCTTTCTGAATATTTTCTTCAATTTTCAAAGAATAGATTTGCTATACCCAACCCTGTTATGGCTATTTTTCAGGGCGGAGTAATTAAACACAGTAATGTTAACCATCTATGCTTAAGAACAAATTTAGATTTTATGCGTTTCGCGTTAAGTTGTCAATTGCTAACACTGGCTTTTGCTAAAAAAGATTCATAAAATTTGACGATTTCATAAAAAATCTTGACGTCCATTGAGGTTGACAATATATATGGTGACGAACTTCCGAATGGCTATAAAATAGCTTTCCGTTTTAGATTTCAAGGAGGAATTTATGTCCAGAATTGTCAAATGTGCCCATATCCAGGCATCCAATGCCAAACATGACGGCACGCCGACCGAGATTAAAGAGGCCATGATTCAAAAGCACCTGCCGCTCATCGAAGAGGCGGGGGAAAAAGGCGTTCAGATTCTCTGCCTGCAGGAAATTTTTTCAGGCCCCTATTTTTGTGCCGAACAGGATATCAAATGGTACCAAACCGCTGAAAAAGTGCCGGGCCCGACGATAGAGCGTCTTTCCGAATACAGCAAGAAATACCGGATGGTAATGGTAATTCCGGTTTATGAAATGGAGATCGACGGTGTCTACTACAATACGGCGGCCGTGGTGGATGCTGACGGCACCTACCTGGGTAAGTTTCGCAAGATTCATATTCCGCACACCTGGCCGGGATTCTGGGAAAAATTTTATTTCAAGCCGGGTAATCTGGGATTTCCGGTATTTGAAACCGCTTATGCCAAAATAGGCATCTATATTTGTTATGACCGTCATTTTCCCGAGTGTGCCCGGGTGCTGGCTCTAAAAGGGGCGGAAATTTTGTTTAACCCATCGGCCACCACGACCGGAAAATCCCAGTACCTGTGGGAGCTTGAACAGCCCGCCCAGGCGGTGGCCAACGGCGTTTTTATCGGTGCCAACAATCGGGTTGGCCTTGAAAAACCCTGGGAATTCGGAAGATTCTACGGCTCCAGCTATTTTGTCAATCCCCGGGGAGAAATGATTGTCAAGGGAAGCGAAGACAAGGATGAGATTGTCATCGCCGATTTGAATCTGGACGAGATCCGGGAAGTTCGCGACGGCTGGCAGTTTTTCCGGGATTTGCGACCCGACATGTACGCCGATTTAAGTCGCACCATATCCGGCTGAAGTGAAGAAAGGCTTTGTCATTATCAGCGCGGGAATATCATTAACAACTCCCCCCCCTAAGGGGAGTAAACCACAAGGAGGAGAATAAATAATGAGCGAAGAACAAACCCAGGAAAAGCAGCATTGGATTGTTTACCCTATTGGTAGCAAACCCAAATGGCCGCTGGCGATACTGCTCGGAATTCAGCAGTATCTGACCATGTTCGGCGCCACGGTACTCATTCCCTTCATTGTCGGCGGAGCCATGGGTCTGCCCCCGGATCAGCTGGCATTGCTGATTTCAACTATCTTTTTCACCTCGGGGCTGTGCACCTTGATCCAGCAGTCGCCTTTGGGCAACAAGCTACCCGTTGTTCAGGGTGGGACCTTCTCATTTTTAGGGCCCACATTTGCCATTCTCGGAATGGTAGCGGCCAAAAAGCTGGTCGGACCCGAGCCTCTGTGGCAAATCCAGATCCAGGAAGTAGCCGGCGCCATCATGATCGCATCCGTGGTTGAAATCGTGCTGGGCTACACCGGCATCATGGGGCAGGTCCGAAAAATTATCAGCCCCATCGTCATCGGACCCACCATTGCCATGATCGGCCTGGCGCTCTTCGGTATCGGCGCCCCGTGGATGGCGACCAACTGGATCATCTCCCTGATCACCCTGGTGGCATTGATTCTGTACTCACAGGTGTTTGCCATGAAGTCCAAGATGTTTCTGCTCTTTCCGGTCCTGCTGGCCATTGCCACGGGCTGGCTGGCTGCCCTGATCGGCACCGTTCTGGGTCTTATTCCGGACGGCAATGCCGCCAACCTGGCCGGCAAACTCGATCTGGTCAGTGCCGCCCCCTGGATTAGCTTTATGCCCATGATGCCCTTCAAGTGGGGCTTTCCCGATCTGGGCAGCGCAACCCTATGGGCCGGGGTATTCGGCATGCTGGCCGGTTATCTGGCCTCGATGATTGAATCCATCGGCGACTATTACGCCTGCGCTCGCATTTCCGAAGCCCCGATACCCACCGGCCGCATGATCTCCAGGGGTCTGGGAGCGGAAGGCCTCGGCTGTCTGATCGCGGGTATTCTGCAGACCTGTAACGGAACCACGACTTACTCTGAAAATATCGGTTCCATCGGTTTGACCAAAGTGGCCAGTCGCCGGGTTATCCGTTGCGGTGCGGCGGCCATGCTGGTCATCCCGATTGTGGGCAAATTCGGGGCCGTTTTGGCCACCCTGCCCATGCCGGTGGTCGGTGCCATGTTTGTGGGTCTTTTTGGTATGATCGCCTCGGTGGGTCTATCCAACCTGCAGATCGTCAATCTGAACAATTCCCGCAATCTGTTCATCATCGGCCTCTCATTTTTTGCCGGCCTGAGTGTACCGTTCTGGTTTACGCCCCATTATGACGTAGCCACCGGTAGCATCGTCAGCGGCGCCATCGCCTGGGGCCAACAGGGCGATTTTCTCAATGTCCTCGGCAATATTTTTCAAGCGATTCTAAGTACCGGCATGGCGGTAACCGCCCTGCTCGGAATCTTACTCGACAACCTGCTGCCGGGTGCCACCCGCGCCGAGCGCGGCCTGGAAGTCTGGGAAAAAGGTGCTTCCGAAGAAGCCTGGGAAGAAGCCGAAGCCGCATGGGCCGCCATGAAGGAAGGCGAAATGCGACCCGTCTAAATCGTGATGTTTTAACCAAAGCAATGGGGAATCGCCGCCAGGGCGATTCCCCATTTTCAATTTTTTTATGGGACACGGATGAACACGGATTTAACTGATTTTGGTTATTGGAGTGTTGATTTCTAATTGGACTAAAATGATGAATTCCGAATTTTTAGAATCCAGGATACCTATATTTTACAATCCGTGTTTATCTGTGTTAATCTGTGTCCAAAATCTTTAAAGGACCAAATCCTTGCCCAAACCTGTTATGTACATAATTTACGGCCTGATGATCGTCATCGGGCTGGTTGCCATGTATACCCTGCTCAATGCGGGCAATCCTGACAGCCTGTTAAGGCCGTATTTTCCCGATCCACGCCACGATGTCTACGTTGCCGTAGTTTCATCAGTACTGGTATTTATTTTAGGGTTTTTTGTCTTCTTTTCACGTGACCGGGAAGGTTTCCGCCAGCTGGTCGATCTCAATGCCGATCAAATACGGAAACTGAGAAAAAATGGTCGGGGCGATGAAGAAATTGCGATCTCCATACTTGCTGCCATGGGAAGCGCCAGCGGCTATAAACACAATCTGGCACTTAAGAAGCTGAAGATTGCACTGTCAGAGTTTAAGTAGCGTTTAAAGAGCTCCCATAAGTTAGAGAGATCAGCACATCGTGGCTGAAAGCCACTCCCACAATGTCTGTTATTAGTTATTTGATCAGATAGCTCGCGTCCGATCCTTTATTTGCTAATAACCATTAACATCTCTACCGGTGGGAGCGGCTTTCAGCCGCGATGAAAAACAATTAGAGTCATATCAAATAATGGTTGAATTTTATCAAAACCAGCAGTGGATCCTCATCGCCCTTGTATTTTTCGGAATCATTGGCTACATCGTCTGGATTCGCTGGCGGGATCGTAAATGGATCGAAGAACGCTTTGGCAGTCAAAAAATTCTGGCGATGAGCTTTGGTGTGAATTACTTCGGCCGAGCCTCTGAATCAGGCCCGCCGCGCAAGAGCAGCGGCTTTTTGCTGCTGTTATCCGATCGATTATTCTACCGCAGCCGGCTGAAAAAAATTGAACTGGAAATTCCGGGTTCCAGCATTGTCCGGGTGTACCACGATCGAAGCCACAAAGGCACCAACCTGCACCAATCCCTGGTTAAAATAAATTTCATCAATGACCAAAATGAAAAGGACACCGCCGCATTCAAGGTGCCCTACCCGCCGCAGTGGATCAACGCAATTGAAAATACGTTGTTAAAGAAGGAATAGAGATTCGGGTTGCGGGTGTTGCGGGTTACGGTGACCGCCCTGCCCCAGTATTTTTTTCGCTATGCCCTATGCGCCATGCGCTTTGCCCTTAAATCCGCATTCCGCATTCCGAAATCCCAATTCAATAAAGGGCTGTCCCCCAGTCATACTGCCGCTTAATATAATTAAGGAACAAAGAGGTTTCCGTCTTGATAACCCCGTCTATTTTGTTAATCTTTTCAAAGATAAGCTTATTGAGTTCATCCAGCGACTTGACGACAAATTCGGTGTCAATCCCGGTCCCGCCTGTGGTTTGAACAATAAACCACAGAGGCTTCAGATTCTTTAATTCCTTTATGATCCTGTCCATTTTCTTGATCTCTATATGAATCCGGATATTACCAACGATCTTAAAGCCAAGCTTGATCGGATTGCTCACCGCTACAATCTGGATAAATTTGTCCTTAATCAGGCGGTTTAAGCGTGTTCTGACGGTGGCTTCAGATAAACCGATTTCTTTGGCGATATCGGTATTTGAAATCCGGCCATCTTTTTGCAACAGCTCGATCATCTGACAGTCTATCTGATCAAGCGCTTTCTTTTTGTTGGTTGAATTATTGCGCTTCATGCTTCCCCCCTTTGGAATGACGAATGTCGATTGACGAATGAAGAATGAAGGATGTCGCTGCGCTCCGTCAATTTGTATATAATTCCTTCGAATCAGACGCTCGTGAAAGGCAGTATTCCTTAATTATTTCCGCCTGCGGGTTATGACGGGAGAAACTGCATGACCGCTCAACAGATCGTTCGCTCTTTTATTATTCATTCGTCATTCGACATTCGACATTCGACATTCCAGATACCATTTGAAAACAGATAAATCAACCTATATTTGTTGTATAACGTGATATATTGACCAAATATTAATCTAATTCGTATTTATCAAACAAATATTTTCTATTAATCGCAGAAAAATATAAATTATCTCTTGACATGATAATTTGATTTGCCTAAAGTGGCTCAATGTTGGTAATGTAGGTGCTTCAAATCATTTGCAATTGGTTTGCATATTTTTAAATCAAGAAAATCACCATTTATAACAAGTAAAGGAGGAAAGGGTATGTCACTGCCATTAATGAAAAACTACATCAACGGTGAATGGGTGGAATCCAACTCAACAACTTTTGGAGATGTTTGGAATCCGGCCACAGCCGAAAAAATCGCCCAGGTTGGCTACGGAACCAAAGAAGATGTAGATAAAGCGGTTAAAGCTGCCAAAGATGCTTACTGGGATTGGCGCACCACCCCGCCATTGACCCGTGCCCGTTATCTGTTCAGGCTCAAAGACGCTTTTGAGGAAAATTTTGAAGAAATCGCCGCCGTTCTGACCACCGAGCAGGGCAAGTGTATCGATGAGGCCCGGGGCGAAGTGCGGCGCATGATCGAAAATGTCGAACACGCCACCGGGGTCACCACCCTGATGACCGGATATACCCTGGAAGATATTGCCACCGATATTGACTGCTATGGTCATCGTCAACCCATGGGGGTTTTTGCGGCCATCGTTCCCTACAACTTTCCCGGGATGGTCGCCTGGTGGTTTTTACCCTACGCCCTTGTCACCGGCAACACCTTTATCGTCAAACCGTCCGAACAGGTGCCCATGACCCAGACAAAAATATTTGAGATTGTTGACGAGGTCGGTTTTCCGGAGGGTGTCATAAACATGGTTCACGGGTCCCGTGACGTGGTTAACGGCCTGTTGGATAATCCGGATGTTGAAGGCATCTCTTTTGTCGGCTCGACACCGACCGCAAAATACATTTACCAGCGTTGCGGGGAAACCGGCAAGCGCTGTCAAGCGCTGGGTGGCGCAAAAAACATCGTCGCCGTCATGCCCGATGCTAACCTGGAGGCAGGAATGCCTTCGTTGATCACCTCATTTTTCGGCTGTAGCGGACAACGCTGCCTGTCAGGATCAGTGCTGGTGCCCGTTGGAGACATTGCCGATGAGCTGGTAGAAAAATTCACGGCCGCCGCCAAAGCCATGAAAGTCGGCAGCGGACTGGATGAACAATCTGCCATGGGACCGTTGGCCGGGCCGGCCCACAAGGAAAGGGCCTTGAGTTACATTGAAAAGGGAATCGAAG